>JALZAE010000612.1 GCA_030948535.1 Gemmatimonadota bacterium
CCAGCGAGCAGGTCAGCGCGGACGATCGCGAGAGGGAGCGGCCAGCACGCATCTTCGTTTAGGTCGTCCGATGCGTCGTCAGCGTCCTGCGACACGAAGCTCCCAAGTTTGAGCGCAGTGTCCGGCGGACTCATCGTAAGTACCGTGAATTCCCGCAAGGCAGCGAGGCTCGCGCAACCGATGGACGACGATGCCTTGCGCCACGACGCGAGGTACGGACGCCATCGGTCAAGCTCGATACGCTTCGTCGGGAAGCGAAGCATGCCCCAACGCGACGCGGTACCTCCCGAGTAGAGAAAGACGTCGAAGTAGCGGTGAAGCAATTCGTACGGTCGGCTTTCAGTCCGCCCCAATCGTACGAGTTCTGGAAACGGGTGGGCGTGATGGTTGCCCGCGTGGAGATGGCCCGCAACGAGCGCATCTCGGAAAGTCTCAAGCACCGGTCAATGGCGAAGAAGTTGTACGTCTCGTGGTAGCTCATGCAGCGCCATTTCGTGACGAGTCGCGTCGCTCAGGGACGGCCGGACTACCCGTCAGCACGCTCCATCATTCTTCGCAGGCAGGAGCGTGCAACACGTCGGCATAGTCCATCGTCCAAGAGGCCCCAGGGAACGTCCGAGTCGCGGGACGAAATTACGCGTTGATCGAGTATCCAAGCGCGCGGTAACCCGACCGTCGTTTCATGCTCATGCGCGCCAGTACGGGCACGAGAGCATCGACATAATCGTATACCACGACCTCGCGCTTTCTATCGTGCTCGCGATGCAGCCGGCCGACGTACTGGGCGAGCGTGCCTTTCCAGGCGACGGGCATCGCCAAGAAGAGGGTATCCAGCCGCGAATCGTCAAAGCCTTCTCCCAGGTAGCGACCGGTCGACAACACAACCCTGGCTCGATCGCCAACCTCGCGAAGCGCCGCGTGCGCCGCGAGTCGATCAGAGGCCTTCATTCCGCCATGCAGCACGATGACATCTTCGACAACGCCTCTGAGATGGCCCGCGAGGATGTCGAGATGATCACGGCGTTCGGTGAGAACGAGCGGCGACCGACCGGCGGCGACCGCGCGTCGGACGTCTTCGACGATGAGCTCGTTCCGTACCGGGTCTTGCACGAGCGCACCGTACACGTCGCTGATCGATGGGGATTTCTCGCCAATCGAACTCGGCAGGTAAAACTGCGTGTCGCGAAGGAGCACGCGGTGCTCGATCCCGCTCTGAGCGGCCTGCGCTTTCTGCTCGACGCGGTATCGAATCGGCCCGCACTGCATCAGGATGATCGGATGATGTCCGTCCCGCCGCGTCACCGTCGCGGACAGTCCGAGCACGTAGCGGGCCTTGGATCGGCGAGCGACCAACTCGAAGCTTGCGGCGGACAGGTGATGGCATTCGTCGACGACGAGATGGCCATAACCAGCGATCGCATCCGACACGATACCCCTGCGAACCAGACTCTGGATGACTGCGACATCGATCTTGCCGGTCGGCTTGCGGCGGCCTCCACCGATGACGCCGATCTCCGAGCGGTCGATCGACAAAAACGTCGCCAGGCGCTCGACCCACTGTGTGAGCAGCTCGCGGCGATGCACGAGCACGAGCGTACTCCGTCCGCGTTGCGCGATCAGCGATGCGGCGACAACCGTCTTGCCGAACGCCGTCGCCGCGGCGAGCACGCCGGCATCGTGATGGGCGAGCGCGGACGCAGCGAGCGCTTGCTCCTGTCGGAGCTCGCCGACGAATCGAATGTCGAGGGGCGCGCCCGCCTCTCGTTCATCCGTGACCGAGACCGCAACGTCATGTGATCGCAGCAGCTCGACCGCTTCGTCGAGGCATCCGCGCGGCAAGGCGATGTGGCGACGATGCAGTTCCGCGCACGAAATGACGTGCGGCTTCCCGTGCGTCGGGAGCCGCATCGCTTGTGCGCGGAAGAATTCCGGGTTCTGAAACGCGGCGAGCCGCACCAATCGCGCAACCATCGCGGGAGGGAGCTCGGTTCGGTCGATGTACACGCCGTCGGCGAGTACGATCTCGACCGATCCGGGCAGGGCTCCGACGATGTGCAAGTCTGTCTGACGACGCGACGGTGGAGCACGCCACGGCTGGTCAGCGTTCTCATCGTCCACCGGCATTCGCACGCCCACGACTCGCCCGTTGGCCTCGGCCGACTCGACGATCGTCTCGACAGCAGCGCGGGACATCGGCGAGAGTGACGACAAGAACGCCCACTGATCTTCGTAGGCACGCACGTCAGCATTCACGAAGACACTGTTGCCGCGTTGCCGAGCGCGATATTGCAGTGGAAGTGCGATCAGATTGCCAAATCCGCCAACCGGCATCGTGTCTTGCGACGGGAACAGGCGGTCGTACGAGGCGAATCCGATCTCCGGGCGTCGTTCCATCGTTTCCGTCAGGAGGAAGGAACCGAGCTGGCGGGCGAGCTTCGCCGGGACGGGCTCAGCGAAGAAGATCCAGACGTGTGCTCCGGCGCCGGATCGCGAACGTTCGAGCGCAGCGGAGACGTTCATGCTCCGGCACGTCTCGAGGTACGCGCCCGCGTCCAAGGACCACTCGTCGTCGTCGAAATCGACGGCCAAGAAGCGACACGTGTGGTCGGCGAGCAGTGGGTAGACGCCCGCAACGAAGTCGACATCCGCGAGCGCCACACCACGAGGACCGCCGAGGTGTCGGCGGACGACGTCGTCCGACGGTGGAACGAACGCCTGATGCAGACACTCGCCACATTTCACCTGTGGCTTCCGACAGATGCCGGGCTTCCACTCATTCGAGCACGCCGGAGCATAGCCGGATTTCCCCGTCGTGAGATTCTGCCAGCGCAGCGGAAAAACGTCCGCGCGACCAGCAAAGAGGCGGCGGAAAAGCGCGACCTTCAGACTCGCGGGCGAAACGGCCGTGATGGCCGGAGGCGGATCGTCGTCACCAGTGGAGATCGGGTCACGGCGGGAGAGTGACACGAGCTCGCTCTGCAGCGACGAACGCTCCGCTTCGAGCGCCGCGAGGCGTTCTCGAAGGGCCTCGCGTCGTTCGTCGTCACTGGGTTCTGTCACCTGTCTACCGCTCGCGCTCGCCTGATCAGTGCGCAACAGTGGAACGACTGCTGCCCACCTGCGCGTGTCGCCGCACTCGCGAATGCGCCACGCCGGCGGGACACCGTTGCGCTGATCAAGCTCTGGCGTGCTCCGACTGGACGATTTTCACTCGCCGAATCCGCTTGATTTCGGCCGCCGCTTCGGAGTGCATCTGCGCGTAGAGGTCCCAGGCGAGCTGCGCGTTGAGCCAGAACTGTGCGCTGCTCCCGAGCGCCGCCTCGAGTCGGAGCGCCGTGTCGGGCGTGACCCCACGCTTGCCCTTCACGACCTCGTTTACCCGCTGGATCGGCACGCCAATGCGATCAGCCAGATTGACCTGGGTGAGGCCCAGGGGCCTGAGAAATTCCTCGAGCAAAATCTCACCCGGGTGGGTCGGCGGGCGGTGAGTGGGAATGCGAATCATGCTCGTCTCCATCGTGACATCGCCCGCCCCGATAGTCCGACCGGGTGATGCGTCTGGCTGTTTCGATCCCTCGAGCGCGAAGTCGATCGTCCTGGACTTCCGCGCGGCTCGCTCCCAGCTGCGCTCAGTTCACGCGCGGCGTGAGGCTTCATCAGGCGCTCCCTAGCCGAGAGCCAAGAATGCGTTTTCGTCATGGGCGGCGAACGCGTCGATGGCCGCGACGCGCACGCGAAGCAAGCGCGCAACATCCGTCGTCGCACAATTACCGAGTCGAACCCAGATCACCTTCGGCGGCGGTCCCAGCAACACGCTGAGCCTCTGAAAATCCTCGTCCTTCGTGACGAGCACGAATCCTTGGCTTGCGGCGCGGTCCCATACGAGCCGATCAGAAGCGCCCAGCAGTCCAAGCGCGCTGACGTGCGCCGATTCCGGAAAGACGTCGGCAAGCACGGCCACGAGGTGTGCCGAAAGGTTTTCGTCGAAGAGTAGCTTCAGCGGCGGCTCAGTTCGCCGCTCAGGCGGCGGGAACGCTAACGATTCGGCGTTCGCGATCCGCGGCAAACGCGAGGCACGCGCGAATGTCTTCGCGGGCGAGCTGTGGGAAATCCGTCACGATCTCGTCCTCGCTCATGCCCGAGGCGAGGTACGACAACACATCACCGACGGTGATGCGTGTGCCGCGGACGGTCGGCTTGCCAAAGCGGACCTCAGGATCGACGACAATGCGAGTGTGGTGGTCCATGTTGGAGAC
Organism: Gemmatimonadota bacterium; assembly: GCA_030948535.1. Lineage (GTDB taxonomy): Bacteria > Gemmatimonadota > Gemmatimonadetes > Gemmatimonadales > Gemmatimonadaceae > JALZAE01. Next base: position 4,257 of record JALZAE010000612.1, read on the forward strand.
TCTAGGTTGTCGCGCTTCGCCGGTCAAGCGCGCGAAGGCGCGCATCGCGTGGTCCTCTCGCACCAATTGCGCGCGATTTCACGACATCACGAATGTGCTCGATCGTGGTGGTTGCCAATGGAGAAAATGTGTTTGCGAATGCCGTGCTTATCGCGCGCAATGGCTCGGTGTTGGTTGAAACCGCGGCGTTGGAAATCGGAAAGGTCGACGGTTCGCTCAAGAACTTTCCGGTGAATGTTGTCCATGTAGGCGAAAAGGTGCGGGCCACGGGTGTTATTGCCGAACACTTCTTCTATTCCACGAGCCCCTTGGACTTCATTCCCTCCGATGTGCCCAGGCGCGTACTCTATCGAGGCGAATTCCGCGACTATGCCGCTGCAGCGCAGGAAAACTGGACCGCGTTCGAAAAATGGCTTGCCACCTACAAAGCCGAGAACGGATTGGGCTTCGCTCCGATCGCGGACAAGGACGAGGGAGCGAAGATCATCAAAGACGTCGAGCCACATGTTCGGGAACACGTGGAACGAATGTTGGCTGGCGACCAACGTGAGGCCGGAGAGTATCGACTCACTCTGCGCATCCGATACTACGACCCATCGTACCCTCTGCGGTGGAGACGCGAAGCGTCCTCGTCAATTTCCTTCAAGATAGGTAGCGATCTTAAGGAAAGGCTGAGGCAACAAGCGATCACCACAATGATGTCCTGGTCAATTGCCTCAATTACGGGCTCAACGCCGAACGTGACATACCCCGAGTACCAGCCGTTGGATATTCGGGAGCTCTAGCACAGGCTTGCGCTATTACGGCTTGATCCCAGCGGCTTTGGTGAGCTGCACTGCGCTTTCACTCTCGTCGCGCACGAACCGTGTGAAATCTGCCTGCGACATGCTCATCGGCTCTCCACCATGCTTGTCAATCCAGTCGCGCATATCCGGCCCGGCGAGCACCTGCGCGATGTCCTTCGCAAGCTTGTGGACCACCGCGGTCGGTGTGCCAGCCCGGACCCACACTCCATACCAAATCGGGAAGTTGAATCCTGCAACGCCCGCTTCAGCAATCGTCGGCACCTCGGGAAGTAACGGTGAGCGCCGTGCGCCGGTCACGCCGAGTGGAAGGAGTTTGCCGTCGCGGATCAGGGGCAGCGTAAATGAGATTGGCGCAATCACGTACGTAATACG
>JALZAE010000626.1 GCA_030948535.1 Gemmatimonadota bacterium
GTCCTGATCAACGGCGAGCCGACCGAAAGCATGCTCGGCGTCGGAACCAAAGGCGCGCTGCGCATGGTCGTGCGCACGAAGGGCGAGGCGGCACACTCGGCGTACCCGCACCTCGGGCACTCGGCAATCGAAGATCTCGTCGAGCTCCTGTACGACCTGCACGCCATCGAGTGGCCGCGCGACGACGTGCTCGGCGACACCACGGTGAACATCGGTGCGATCTCGGGCGGTGTGGCGGACAACGTGCTCGCGCCGGGCGCCGAAGCGCGGTTGATGTTTCGCACCGTGTCGCCGAAGGAAGAGGTGATCGCGCTGTGCGAGCACTGGGTCGAGGGTCGCGGCGAGCTGAAGATCGGCGTGTCCGTCCCGCCGATAAAGCTGGCCACCGTCGCCGGATTCAAGACATCGGTCGTTGCCTTCGCGACGGACATTCCCGAGCTGAGCAACTGGGGAACGCCGTATCTGTTCGGACCGGGGTCGATCAGATTCGCCCACCGCGATGATGAGCACATCGACGTGGCGGAACTGCAGGCAGCGGTCGAGGCGTACGAGAGACTCGCGCTGGCGACGATCTAGTCGTCGCCTACGACTTGCTCGGTCCCAGGTCGACCTTGATGCTGCGCCACTTGCCCTGATTGAAGCGCAGTACGCTCAGCACGCAACGCGTGGCGTGGCCGATGAGAATCGCCACCCAGATGTGGATCGGCTGCAGCGTGCCGGTCTGGCGGATCACGAAGCAGATGCCCAGCGGGATCACGATCTGCGACACGATCGAGATGTAAAGCGGACTCTTGGTGTCGCCCGTCCCCTGCAATCCGCCCGTATAGGCGAGCGCGACCGTGATGAACAATCCCGACACGCTCAACACGCGTAGCAGCTGCGTGCCGATCTCGAGCACCACCGGCTCGTGCATGCCGAACACCGCGAGCAGCTGGCGCGGGAAGAAGAAAAAGAAGAGGCCAACGATGCTCGCTGCCGCGACTCCGAATCCGGCCGCGACGCGCACCGCCGCGGCGGCGCGGTCCGGGTTGCGAGCGCCAAGATTCTGCCCGGCAACGGCGCTCGCCGCGCCCATCAGACCGACCGATGTCCAGGTGATGAGCGAGAACAGCTGCGAGTATGACACGGCGAACACCGCCTGCGCCGCCGCGCTCTGCGCCAGTGAGCCGATGAACGCCAGCATGAACACGCCGCCGATGTTCATGGCGATGCCCTGAATTCCCGTCGGCAGGCCGAAGCGGAAGAGCGATCGGATGATCGTCCAATCTGGAGCGCGGCTCCCGCCGCGCGGGAAGGACACGACCCAACCGCCGTGCCACAACTTGAAGAGCGAGTACGCTGCCACGAGGCCGGACGCCAGGCAGGTGCCCATCGCCGCGCCCTTGGTGCCGAACGCCGGTATCGGCCCAAGCCCGCGGATGAGCACGACGTTGAACACGATGTTGAGCGCCGTCATCGCGATGCCGAGCACCATCGGTGTTCGCGCATCACCGGCCGAGCGCAGCGCGCCGCCGAGCATGAAGAACACCATCATCCCGCTGCTGAACATGAACATGATGCGCAGAAACGGCAGCGCCTCGGCTTTCACCATGGGCGCGACGTTGACGAGATCGAGCAGACACGGCCCGAAGAAGTAGCCGACGGGTGCCATCACCAAGACCGAGAGGCCGACTGCCGTCAGAAATGCCTGGTAGACGGTGCGGTCGACCTTGTCGCTCTCGCCTGCTCCGGCGAAGCGCGCGACGAGCACGCTCATGCCGGTGAAGATCGACATGATGAAGACGATGACGACGATGAAGATCTGAAACGCCGCGCCGATCGCCGCGTTGCCCTTGAAGCCGACGAGATGGCCGACCATCACGTGATCGATGATCCCCTGCAGTCCACCGATGATGTTCGTCAGCATCGTCGGCCAGGCGATCTTCCACACCGCCGAGCGCAACGGCCCTTCGACGATGGACCGATCGTACTTGCGTGCCGCCGGCGCGCGCGGCGCGGGCGATTCCGATGCCTTCTCGAGGTCGGCGTCCGCCGTGACGTCGGTCAACGAACTGGTCCGCTCACGCCTGCTCGAAGCGTTTGCGCGACCGCTCACGCGCCTTGCGCGCCTCCTCTTCCCGATCGCGCGGCGCGGCGTTCGTCTTGAGCGACTGGATCAATCGCTCGGCGGCCTCCGTCACTTCATCGACCGCGACGTTGAATGCGGCTTCATTCGCGCGCGACGGATGCGTCGTGCCGCTGAGCTTCCGGACGAATTGCAGCGCCGACGCCCGAATCTCGTCCTCGGTGGCAGGCGGCTCGAAGTTGGCGAGCGTCTTGATGTTTCGGCACATATCTACCGTTCCTCACTGGGTTCATTGAAAGATACGCGCGGAGGCGAATTTATTTTCGTGAAATGTTTGTCAGCGTGTCGATCCTGCCGCCCTTCGTCCGACGTGTAAGTAGAGGCCAGCTAGAGAGGCCCCAAAATCAACGGGTCAATTCCAGCGCAAACCACATAGCACAGGAGTAACGACGATGCGCTTCATGGTGATGGTCAAGGCGACCAAGGAATCGGAAGCGGGCGTTCTGCCCGACGAGAAGCTCCTTGCCGAGATGGGAAAGTTCAATGAGGAGCTGGTCAATGCCGGCGTGATGCTCGCCGCTGAGGGACTGCAGCCCAGCTCCAAGGGTGCGCGCGTCAAGTTCTCCGGCTCGAAGCGGACCGTAGTCGACGGACCGTTCACCGAGTCCAAGGAGCTCATCGCCGGCTTCTGGCTCTGGCAGGTGAAATCGAAGGAGGAAGCGATCGAGTGGGTGAAACGCTGCCCCAATCCGATGCCCAACACCGAGTCCGAGATCGAGATCCGGCAGGTGTTCGAGGCGGACGACTTCGGTGCGGAATTCACGCCGGAATTGAGAGAGCAGGAAGAGCGGCTGCGCGCAAAGACCGCCAAGCAGAAGTAACCGGGTTCATCGCGCCATAACCAACACCGAGACCGACAATGCCCAACATTGATTCCTATCTCATGTTCGACGGCACCTGTGCCGAGGCCATGCGCTTCTACGAGAAGACACTCGGCGGCAAGCTCGAGATGATGACGCAGGCGGACGCGCCGCCGTCCGAACACGCACCGCCCGGCAGCGGCGACAGGATTCTGCACGCGCGCCTGGTGGTCGACGGCCGGATGCTGATGGCATCCGACTGGATGGCCGGGCAGGCTTACCCGGGGATGAGCGGCTTCGCGATCTCGCTCGTCTATGCGACGGTCCCCGAAGGAAAGAAAGTGTTCGACGCGCTAGCGCAGGGCGGCCAGGTGACGATGCCATTCGGGAAAACGTTCTGGGTCGAAGGTTTCGGGATGGTGACCGATCGCTTCGGGACGCCGTGGATGGTGAATGGCGGAAAGCCTAGCGCCTGACCCGACTTCGCCGGAACACGCGTCGGTCTTGCAATGGGAGGTGATCCTGATGTGATTGGTGGCCGTGACGGCTACCGA
>JALZAE010000628.1 GCA_030948535.1 Gemmatimonadota bacterium
GCTCACCGGCGGCCGCAGCGGAATGCGCACGTTGCTCGTCGGAATCACCGTCTCGAGATGCGCGCGAATGTGCTTCTCGAGCGCGCCGAAGCATTCGGCCAATTGCTCGTGGTCGTACGTCGGCAGCGTGCGCGGATGCGTGTCGAGCGCGAAGGTGCAGAGCGCCCCGGCGAGTCTCGACATCTCCACGAACAGTTCTTCCGAGCGCGTACGACGCGCGAGCAGGTGATGGCGGAGCGGCGTGACCCCGGCGTGAATCGCGTGCAGCAGCCAGTAGCTCGCCACGTCGTGATTCGCGAACTGCCCGACCGACGAGCGATCGGCTTCTCGTCCTCCGCCGACGGATGCGCTCTTCGCGTCGAGGATGTCGACGAGACGGCCGAGCAGTCGCATCAGCGCCGGGCTCGCGCCGATCTGCAGACAGGGCGGGATGTAGTCGGCGTCGAACTCGAAGTGGCCGGCGCCGTCGCGGCGCACGCGCGCGATCGGCAGCGCGACCGCGCCCTCGGGGACGTCGGCGTCGAGGAGCAGCGTGAAATTCTTGCGCGCGACGGCGACATCCTGCGCATCGCGTCCCGTCACTTCATCGACCACGCTCGTCGACTCGGCACTGAACCGCGTGCCGGCGCCATCGCCGGAGGCGGAAGTGTTGAGGCCATCGTCGTGTCGCGCCGAGATGGACAGCATCACGAGCTGGCTGTCGCGCACGGGAGAAAAGCGATCCGCGAGCGCGAGCGACAGCGGACCCGGATCGGCGTCGGGGATGTGGAAGGGAAGTCCGTCGGGCATTACGCCCCGCGCGTGTACGAGCGATGCGACCGCGTTGTGGATCGCGGCGTCGTCGAGCTCGAGCGCCGCGACGCCGTAGGGCGATACGAATAGCTGCGAGAGCGCGAAGTGGATCGCGTCCTCGAAGTAGCGGGTCTGCGTTTGGAAGTGATGTTGCGCGAGATGCATCCCCTCGCTCCACACCACCTTTGACAAGTGCCTCATGGCTTCTCGGCGTTAGGTGCGCGCGCACCAATCTGCTCGCGGGGAGCAGCGATGACTACCGTTGCGCCCCGCGTCGCACGGTCTCTATTATGGGCCTGGGACGGGCCGTGGCCCAGCCATACGATACTTCGCCAGCGAGCCCATGACGAGCGATCAGTTCACCGCCCGATACAAGCTCTTGAAGCGCATCACCACATCCGGCGTCCGCACCTTCAACGCGCAGACGACCGATGTGGGACGTGTCGTGCTCGTGCATTTCGTCGACGGTCCCATCGACGCCGCGCGCGCGATGGTCGATCGCGCCAAGAAAATTCCCCCCGCCGATCGATCGAAAGTGATCGATACCTTCGACGTCGACGGTGTGCCGGTGGTAGTGACGCTGTTCATTCCCGGCTTCACATCGCTCGAGCGTTGGCTCGACGCGCTGGCGCCCGTGACAAGCACGCCGCCGCGCGCAGCTCCGCCGCCGGCAGCACCGCCCGCGCCGCCACCCGGCAGCGCCTCCGCCATTTTCGCATCGCCACCGGCCGCACCGCAGAGCGACATCTTCGCGCGCATCGATGCTCCGGTCGCGGCTGATCTCCCGCAGACACGTCCGTACGTCGCATCGCCGCCACCCGTCGCCGACGCACCAGCGGCAGAGCACACGGCCGCCGCCGATATTCGCACGTTCACCGAAGAAGCGACGGTTCCCCCGCCCAAGACTCCGGCGTCGACGCCCGTTGCGGCGGAGACCGCTCCCACTTCGGGCAGCTTTACGGAGCTTTTTCGCCCTCCGCCCCCTGCCGCTCCGCCGCCCGAGCCGCCGCGCTCCGTCTCGCCGCCACCACCTGCCGCATCGGCGTCGCCACCGAGAGCGCCAAGCTTCACGGAGATGTTCCAGCCGGGCGCCCGTAACGCTGAGTCGCCCGCCGCATCACGGCCGCAGGCCGCACCGTCGCCACCGCCGCAGGCCGCACCGTCGCCACCAGCGCAAGCGCCTGCGATACAGGGCAGCTTCACCGAGATGTTCCAGCCCGGCGCGCGCAGCGCCGAACCGCCTGTCGCGCCAGCACCGCCAACACCGGCCGCCGCGCCGGCGCCGTCAGCTCCCGGCGAATTCACAAAATTATTCAAGCCCGACCTCGGCGCGCCGCAGCGAGAAAGCGGCCGCGCCTCCAATCCGCTGCAGCTCGATCTGGACGCTTTGATCGTGCAACCATCGCCGCCGCGACCCGCTCGGGCCGCGCCGGCCCCGCCGCCATTGAGCGCGCCACCCCTTTCATCAATGTTCGATGATGGGCCACCGCCGCTTGATACGGCGACCAACGTGCTGCAAGCGCGCACCGCGCCGCCTGTGCGCCAGCCATCCGCTCCCCCGCCGGCGCCCGTCGCGCCACCGCCACTCGACGCGCCCTTCCTCTTCGCGCCATCGATGGACGCGCCGCCGCCGCTCGCGCCGCCCGTCACGCCCGCCGCTCCTCCGCCGCCGAGCGAGTTCACGCGAATCATGGGGCAG
>JALZAE010000690.1 GCA_030948535.1 Gemmatimonadota bacterium
CCCGGGATGTGTGACGATCCGCGACGGCCGTCGCCGCGCTCGCGCCGCGATGCACGAACGGCGCCGCGGCATGGTCGCGGCGCCGGTGGTGCTGATCTCGATCCAGGCGTTGGGTCCGAGCGGAGCAATGCGTCATTTCGTCGCTCCAAGATAACCGCTCAGCGGCCCCACGACGACCCGCTCAGGGCATTCGGGCCGTCAGGCGCGCAGGTGTGCCGGTCCGAATCGCCGGCTCCATCTGGTCGACGATCATCGCGCTCGCGCCATGATCCGTCACGCGGACCACTTGGACCAGCGCAATTTTCTCCTCAGGCGTCGTGACGCCGTTCTCCGTTTTGGCCGGGCGGAACAGCGTGTATTGGTCGCCCATCTTCACGCCATCGGCACGCGATGCGGACAAGAGCACATAGCGCTGAATGGTGGGCAGCACGGCGAGCGACGGCGAATACACGACCGACGTGATCGGGCCGCGCTCGGTCGGCGCGGGGCGCGTGTCGAGTGGAATCGTGAACGCCTCGATCGGCATCACGAGCTGGCCGGCCTTGATCTCGTCGTACACCGCCATGATGCGCGCGGAGATCGTTGCGCCTTCCACCTTTTCGATCTGAATCACCCCGGTCGGGCGCATGACCTGCCCGCCGCGCTCGAGCAGCGGACCGATGCTCGCCACGAGCAGCTTGTCGCCGGTCGCCACCGTGATGCCGCGCGGCAACGTGATGTGCACGTGGGTGTACGGCTGCAAGCGAAACTGCGCCGTCGAGCCGCCGACGCCCGGAATTTCCGCCGAGCCGATGAGTACGCCCTGTTGCACCGGACCACCGCGCCGGTCGAGCCAGGGCGCCGCGTAGAACTCACCTTCGCGCACGACCTTGAACGGACCGACGCCGATGGTACTGCCGACCTCGGCGCTCACGGAGCTCGAGGTGAGTCGACGGGAGAAGACGGTCGTCCCGGGAAGCTGATCGCCGGCGGGTGCGCCGGCGACGCGCTGCGGCGTCGCCTGAGCGCGAAAGGTCGGCTCACGGACGGGCGGCGCGTTCGGCGTCACGGATACCGCGGCCGATGGCTGCGGCGTCCGGTCGACCTGCGCGATCGGCACCTCGCCCGGCATCTGCAACACCTGACCGGGATAAATCCAGTGCGGATCCTCGATGGCGCTCGCGTTCAGCCGGTAGATCTCCGGCCAGAGGAAGGGGTCGTTGAGATAGGTGCGGGAGAGCTCCCACAGGGAGTCGCCGGCCTTGACGGTGTACGTGCGGCCAGCGGTCACCGGCTGCTGCGCGATCGCAGCGGTACCGACGAGGAAGACGGCCGCCGCCAACAAGTGGCGCATGCCGCGACGCGAGAGAATCATGTCGCCGAGGGGTCTGGAGGAGTATTCGGAGCGGACTACGGTCATCTTAGTCAGACGGACTGGCGCTGGCGGAAGTAACGGTGCGAACGCGCCATCAGCCCAAGCCGAGCAAATGACTTGGCCGGCGGGCTTGCTGTTGCGCTCCTGCACCGTTCGGGACGTGCCGAAACGCAAAAGAGGGCGACGACTCGCAGAAATCGTCGCCCTCGTTTTCATGCGATTGTGCCATCCCGCGACCCGTCATTTTTTCGCATGAGGCACCTAGAACGGCAAGTCGTCGTCTTCCTCTTCGAGCGCGCCCTTAAAATCCTCGAAGTCGCCACCCGACGCTCCACCCGCCGCCGCGCCCTTCGCCGCCCCGCCCGCAGCCGCCTTGGCGCGCGCTCCGCCGCCGCCCTCGGCGTACTCGTCCGACCCGCCCGACTTCCCGCTCAACATGATCAACTCGCGCACGTTGATCTCCGTGGTGTACTTGGTCTGCCCTTCCTTGTCCTGCCACTGCCGATACTCGATCCGCCCTTCGACATAGACCTTGTCGCCCTTCTTGAGATACCGCTCGACGATATCCGCCAGCGTCGACACCTTGCTGTTCCACACGACGCAGCGATGCCACTCGGTCTTCTCCTGCTTCTCACCCGACGGGCTGTTCCACGCGCGGCTCGTCGCGAGTGAAAACTGCGCGACGCGGCCACCGCCCGTCGTCGAGCGCACTTCGGGATCGGCGCCCAAGTTTCCGATCAACGTCACCTTGTTCAAGCTTCGACTCACGATTCCTCCTGGCAATTTGGCGAGTACGAACTCGCCGGGCAGAGTATAGACTTCGCCTCTACGGGCTGCAACCAAAACGGCGCGCCCCGGTCAATTCGATTGCGCACGCATCAACCGCAACACCAGCGCATCCTCTAGCGGCCGCTGATAGTAGTTCTTCCGCCGCGACAGCTCTTCGAACCCACGTGACTTGTACAGCGCGCGCGCTGCTTGGTTCGACGCGCGCACCTCGAGGAACACGCTCACCGCGCCACAGCCGATGACGAACTCCAGCGCCGCATCCAGGAGCTTGGCACCCGTGCCTCCGCGCCGGCTCGACGGGGTGACCGCGAGGTTGGCCACTTCCGCCTCGTCCGCCACCACCCACGCCACGACATACCCCACTACCCCGCTCGCATCTTCGGCCACGGCGAACAACACGCGAGCATCATCGACCAGACCGGTGAATGATGCGGCCGACCATGGGTCGCTGAAACTGGCGCGCTCGATCGTCGTCACGGCGCAGATGTCGTCGGCGGTCGCGGCGCGCACGCGGATGTCATCCGGTAGGAACGCGATCGCGCCCGGCTCTTCGCGCCTCGTGGCCACGCGCTACCCCGCGGCCAGCGGCCGACCATGCGCCGCCTCCCACTTCACCTGTGCCTCGGCGAGCCGGCCGTAGCGCGGCTCCCACGAGGCGAGATCGATCGGGCGCATCGCATCGAGGTCGAGCAGCGTAGCGCCGCGCGCGTGGGGAGCGAGATCGGTCGCGAGACCAGGCCCGACCACGCGCTCGCGCATCGCCAGCTCCGCCATCGCGGCGGACGAGATCAGACTCGGATCCTCGGTCTCGCGCACACCACCGTCACTCTCCACGACGATGCGCTGTACGTATCGGTCGCCGCGCATGGCATCCAAGCCCGCGAGATACGCTCCCGCCGGCAGCGCCGGGCTCGCGCCCGCGACAATCAGCCACAGCGACGACACCGCGTAGAGCGGAACGCCGAGTCCGAGCGCCACCCCCTTGGCGATGGAGCCGGCGATGCGAAGACTGGTGAAGCTCCCCGGTCCTTCGCCGCAGACAATGCGCCGCAGGTCGCGCACCGTGACGCCCGCCTCGCGCAGCGTCGCATCGACGGCGGGCATCAGCCGCTCCTCGCGCTCACCGCGCATGGCGACGTCGCGCTGCGCTAGCACGCGCGCGCCATGGAGCAGCGCGACCGAGCCGGTGTACGTCGCCGCGTCGAGGGCGAGCGTGAGCATCGCCCTCACCCGGCCATCAGCAAGCGGCGGTACGGATCCTCGGCGATGTACTCGAGCTCGATCGAGACCGCATCATCAGGAAGCCGCGATGCCGCGCGCTCAGGCCATTCGACGATCACGAGCGCGCGATGGTGCATGATGTCATCCCAGCCGAGATTGGTGAGCTCGCTCGGCGACGACAACCGGTACAAGTCGAGATGGTAGATCGGGAAGTGTGCGCCCTGATACTCGTGGACCAACGCGAAGGTGGGGCTGGTTACCGGATCGGTCACCCCGCATCCACGACAGATGGCTTGTACCAGCGTCGTCTTCCCCGCGCCGAGCTCGCCGGTGATCGCGACGAGCAGCGGTGCCTCCACCGCGCGGCCGAACCGCTCGCCCCATTCGACGAGCTCCGGCTCGGTGAGTGCGGTGCGCCCCTGCGTCGCGCGCGACGGAATGACGTGGTGCCCAGGCTCCACGTCAGCGCTCGGCTTTGATCGACGAGAGCGGAGCGGCCCCGCGCGAGCGCGATCCGGGCGATACGCCCTTCCCCACCTTGGTGCGCAGCTCGAACAGTTGATCGCGCAGCATCGCGGCCGTCTCGAAGTCGAGATCTGCGGCTGCCTGCTTCATCCGCTCGTCCAGCATCGAGATCAACGACTCGGCTTCCATCTCACTGGCGTAGGTCGGGGTGGCCTCGGCCACACGCTTGCCGCGATGATCGCGATCGCTGATGCGGGCGTCAGCGACGCGCGTGATGAAGCGCACCTGGTCGGTGCTCTTCACGACCGACACCGGCGTGATGCCGTGCGCCGTATTGTGCGCTTCCTGAATGATGCGACGCCGCCGCGTCTCGTCGATGCAGCGCTCCATCGAGCCGGTCATGCGATCGGCGTAGAAGAGCGCGCGCCCTTCGACGTGTCGCGCGGCACGACCCACCGTCTGAATGAGCGAGCGATCGCTCCGCAGAAATCCTTCCTGATCGGCATCCAGAATCGCCACCAGCGATACCTCCGGCAAATCGAGTCCCTCTCGAAGCAGGTTGATGCCGACCAGCACGTCGAACTCGCCAAGCCGCAGGCCGCGGATGATCTCCATCCGCTCGATGGCGTCGATGTCGGAGTGCATGTATCGCACACGCACGCCCATCTGCTGCATGTAGTCGGTGAGATCCTCGGCCATGCGCTTGGTGAGCGTCGTGACCAGCACGCGCTCGCCGCGCCGCTCGCGCAGCCGGATCTCATTGAGCAAATCGTCGACTTGGCCGCGCACCGGACGCACCTCGATCACCGGGTCGAGCAGTCCCGTTGGCCGAATGATCTGCTCGACGATCACCCCTTCGGAGAGCTGCTGCTCGAGCTCGCCCGGCGTCGCCGAGACGAGAATGGCGCGCGGGGTCAGGGTTAGAAACTCGTCGAACATCAGCGGCCGATTGTCGAGCGCGCTCGGCAGACGGAAGCCGTACTCGACCAGCGTCAGCTTGCGCGCGCGATCGCCGTTGAACATCCCGCCGATCTGCGGCAACGTCACGTGCGACTCGTCGACGACGACGAGAAAATCCTGCGGGAAATAATCGATCAGACAGGCCGGGCGCTCGCCTTCGGAGCGGCCGGAGAGATGCCGCGAGTAGTTCTCGATCCCCGCGCAGGTGCCGATCTCCAGCATCATCTCGATGTCGAAGTTCGTTCGCGACTCGAGCCGCTGCGCCTCGAGCAGCTTTCCCGACTCGCGGAGCAGCTTCAATCGCTCGCTCAGCTCGGCGCGAATCTTGGAGATCGCGCGCTCGAGGGATGGCCGCGAGGTGACGAAGTGCTTCGCCGGATAGATCGCGGCGCGCGGCAAATCCGTGATCGTCTCGCCGGTGAGGACGTTGATCTTGGAGACGCGCTCGATGACGTCGCCCCACATCTCGATGCGGACGCCCTGCTCCTCGTACGCCGGAAAGACCTCGACGGTATCGCCGCGCACGCGAAAGCTGCCGCGCTCGAACGCGACGTCGTTGCGATTGTATTGAATGCCGACGAGCTGTCGCAGGATGTCATCCCGTGCGATGGTCTGGCCCCGCTCGAGGTTGACCATGCGCTCGCGATACTCGACCGGATCACCGAGGCCGTAGATCGCCGACACCGTGGCGACGATGATCACGTCCTCGCGCTCCATCAGGCTCGATGTCGCGCGCAGCCGCAGCCGATCGATGTCCTCATTGATCGACGCGTCCTTCTCGATGTACGTGTCGCTGCTCGGCACGTACGCTTCCGGCTGGTAGTAGTCGTAGTAGGAGATGAAGTACTCGACGGCGTTGTTCGGGAACATGCTCTTGAGCTCGCCGTAGAGCTGTGCCGCGAGCGTCTTGTTGTGCGACATCACGAGCGTCGGCCGGCCGTGTGCCTTGATGACGTTGGCAACCGTCATCGTCTTGCCGGAGCCGGTGACGCCGAGCAGCGTCTGAAATCGGTCGCCGCGCTCGAGCCCCTGCGACAGCTCCGCGATCGCGCGTGGCTGATCGCCGGCGGGAGCAAAAGGCGATTGGAAATCGAACTCGGCCATCGGGGAAATATAACACCTTCGACCGGTCTTTGTTCGGTCTCAGAATAGGGCGAAGCGGACTTCGATCACGGTGCCGTTTGGGAAGAGGACGCCCGTGGCCGGCGTAGGACCCGACAACTTGGATGGGACGAACGATGGAGATGCCTAGACGGTTGCACCGCACCACCGCGTTTGGAATCGCCGCCGTCGCTCTCCTGGGAGCGGCCTGCAAGTCGTCGACCGATGCGGGGGCGCTTCCAACCACTCCCAACCGGACAGCGCGAACGTTTCGCATGGGCTTCTCCGACGTCTCGCCGGTACTCACCACCGAGTCGGTACTCCGCACGATCGACGAAGCGACGCCGAGATCGGACGCCGCCGAGATGGCGCCGGAGGTGCCATATCAGGCGATGCTCGCCGGCACGAGTGCCGAGGAAGTCGTGCGGACGCAGTACCTCGGCGTCGCAAACCTCTATCGCTCGCGCGGCATGATGCTCGTGATCAATGTCGGGCCCGCGAACGGGCTCGCTCGCGATCTGGAAGCGCCGCAGCTCCTCGCGCTGCATCGCAGCATCACGGAGCCGGCCATACAGCTGCTGTATCGCAAGTTCGTGACGGCGGTCGACACCATCATCCATCCCGATTATCTGGGATTCGCGGTGGAGACGAACCTGATTCGGCTCGCCTCGCCGGGTCCCGTGTATCAGGCAATGAAAGTGATGGCGAACGTGGCGGCCGGCGAAGCGCGTGCGCGCGGCACTGCAGCCAAGCTGTTCGTGAGCGTGCAGGTCGACGTCGCTTGGGGCCGTCTCGGCGGAGCGACGCCGACGTATGCCGGCATTGCGCAGGACTTGACCGACTTTCCTTTCATCAACGTCGTGGGTCTCTCGTCGTATCCCTATCTCTCCGGCTTCGCGACTCCCGAGGAGGTTCCGCTGAACTACTACTCGCGGCTCGCGACCGACGCGGGGAGGCCGGTGTTGGTTGCGGAAGGCGGCTGGTCCTCGACGACCGCGTCCCCCTACCCGTCGTCGCCGGCGCTTCAGGCGCGCTACATCCATCGCCAGATGGATCTTCTCGATGCCGCGCACGCGATTGCCGTCTTTCAGCTCACGTATACCGACATCGATCCCGTCTCGTACGGCTCACCAGCCGGACTTTCGCCCTTCATCTACCTGGGATTGGTCGACAAGGATTTTCACCCGAAGCCCGCGCTCGCCGCGTGGGACAGCGCGTTCGCCCGTCCGCGCGCATCGGGTGCGGCGCGGTAGCGAGCGTCAGCTGAGCGGCTTCTCCATCACGCCGAAGAGATTGGAGCTGATCGCGCGCGCCGGCCCATGACTGACCGCCTTGATCCAGATCGACTCGAGCGCGGTCAACGGCCAGATCCTTCGGACTAACGGATACGAGTTAAAGCTGTCGAGCGTGTGGACACGCAGCGCGGCGGCCGCGCCCAATCGCGCGATTGCTCCCTTGGAGTTGGCGCGATAGTACGTCGGGAAAATGTGCTCCATCTCGCGCCGGTCGGTGGCGTGCGCAAGCCGCCGTCGTACCGGACGCGACAGGATCACCGACGCGGCAAACACGAGCGGATTCGCGCGATTCGGCGTGACGAACGCGAAGAGCCCCCCCGGCTGC
>JALZAE010000017.1 GCA_030948535.1 Gemmatimonadota bacterium
TCTCTGTCGATGGCCAGCGACTCGCCATCACGCGAGTTCGTCCCAAGAAGACGCGCGCCGACCTGACCTGGTTCCTGTGGGACAACGCCACAGCCGACATCTGGGTGCAGATGCGGCCGAGCGACCTGCCGGCAAACATCACGGATGGTGCTGGCGACGGCTCAGGCTGGTGGTCGGCGCAGTGGTCTCCCGACGGGAGCAAGCTCGCGATGCTCTCGACGCGCGGAGGGAACGTGCATCTCTGGACGTGGGACGCTAGTACGCGGCAACTGCACCAGGCGAGCAAGAGCAACATCGACTTGCCCAAGGTCCGGGAGCGTCCGTACGTCTGGCTCGACGCCAATCACCTGATGTATCCGACGCTTTCCCCAACGGAGTTTTCGCAGGGGATGGTCTGGGAGCGTCGCGCGCCGATGCTTGCCGCGCCGGCGTGGGCCAAATTCAACGCTGGCAAGGAAGCCACCGCGAGCGTCCTCCAGAGCGGCGTGCCGCCGGATCTCGAGAAGCGACCCCACGGCAAGCTCGTATCGCTCGATCTCGGTGACGGGCGCGAGCATGAGATCGCCGACGCACAGACGAGCGGCTGGGTCGTATCGCCAAATGGACGAGCGGTCGCCTACACGCGCACGGTCACGATCTACACGCCGAAAACGGACGAGCTGCTTCCATTCGGCGCATCGGGGCTCTCCACTATCGACGTCGCAACGACGAACGGCGAGCGCGTGGCATTTCAGGGGGAGATCAGCCGCGATGTGATCGAAGAGTCGCTGCGGTGGTCGCGTGACGGGAATCAGCTCGCTCTGCTCGGCTACGCGAACGGGCGAAACGCGCCGCCGCTTCTATATCTCCTCGATGTTCCCAATCGTACCGTTACCGCGCGCACTCTGACCGGTTTGGACGCCGCCCCTATCGTCCGCGAGCAGGCGCAAATTGAGTGGACTGACGCAAACAACCTGATCGTTCTCGCCGCGAAGGCGAGCGAAGGAAAGAAGGACGTTCAGGCACGACGGGATTGGTGGCTCATTGCCGGAGATAGCGCAGCACGCGTGCTCACATCCACCATGCCATCGGTGCCTCGCGAGCTCGTCGCCCAAGATGGTCGCCGCGCCTTCGTCGGTATCGCCGATGGTGAGATCTGGAGGGTCACGCCCGGAACCAGTCAGGTGGAGAATCTGACCAAGGCTTTTGGACCCAAGGTCACGGGGCTGGCGTGGCCGGTTCAAACGAATTTGGGGAGCGACGAATACGCGTATCCCAGCCGCACGTATTCACAGCTCGTCTTCGTCGTGCGTGACAGCGCGACGCAGTCCCCATATGTCCTCGATCTCGCCTCGGCGCAGATCCATGAGATCCACAAACCGGCCCGCGATGCCGACCTCGTGACCTATTCTCCGCAGAGCGCGAGCGCGGTCTTCTTCGAGAGCAATCGCAACGGCTTGCACGTCTGGCGGACGAGCGTGCGCGACGGACAGACGACCGCTCTCGTCAGCGCCAACGGATTTTTGCGCGACATCGCGGAGGGAGAGTTCAGGTCGATCGAGTATACAAGCCTCGACGGCAAGAAACTCAAGGCGTGGGTCATCCTGCCATATGGCTATCAGGCAGGGAAGCGATACCCCGTGTTGACGTGGGTGTACGCAGGTTCCGTCGCCAGTCCACGGCCGTCGCCGTTTCAAAGCATCAATAGCAGCAGCAGCCTCAACATGCAGATCCCTGCCGGGCATGGGTACGCAGTGCTGCTGCCGAGTATGCCGCTGAATCCCGAAGGCGCGGTCGACGATCCAATGTTGCGATTGCCGAACGGAGTGCTTCCCGCGATCGACAAGCTTATCGAGCTCGGCATCGCGGATCCCGCGAGAGTGTTCCTCATGGGTCAGAGCTTTGGCGGTTTTTCTACATACGGTCTCGTCACGCAGACGTCGCGCTTCACCGCGGCCGCATCGTTGGCCGGCCTCTCGGATCTGATCAGCCTGTACGGTCAGTTCGATGCGCGGCTGCGCTACGCAGAGTACCCGCACGAAAATCTGTTTCAGGCGTCACTCTTCGAGTCGGCGCAGGTGCACATGGGAAACCCGCCCTGGCGTGATCTCAATCGATATATCCGGAACAGTCCGATCTTCTTTGTCGACCGGGTGGAGACGCCACTGATGATCATTCAAGGCGACCAGGACTACGTGGCAATGCAACAAGGCGAAGAGTTCTTCATGTCGCTCTACCGCCAGGGCAAGCGTGCGTCGTTCGTACGCTACTGGGGCGAGGGGCATGTGCTCGCGAGCCCGGCCAACATCCGCGACATGTGGACGCGTGTCTTTGCCTGGTTCGAGGAATTCTCACCGCGCGAGACTAACGCGCCCAGTGCTGCGCGAAGTCCATGATGCCGTATCAGAACCGGATGGGATACGTTGGTCTATTCCTATAGTACACAAGCCGGATCTACGTTGCCGTTGGTCGACAGATAGCGACGGACAGCAGCAAGCTGATCGCGCTTCGCGACTCGATCTAAGCGCAGCTCGACACCGAATGGGGTACTTCATTATTCTGCGATCCCGCAGTGTTGGGCGGACCATACAGCGCTGGACATTACCAATGGACCCGCTCGCCGTTGTCGGTCACGCTCGTGGCGAATGCCGCTAATCGAGGGCCATCGGTCTTGCCCACTGTTACCGTGCAGCTCCAAACACTGGCAGCTCGTGTCGCGAGTGGGCAGGGGCACCACGCAATCAGTGGAACGGCGGCCATGACTTGCGCCAACCCGCGGGCTCCGAGTGACGAGGCGAAGAAGCCAACGGCCCGCGTACACTCGCGATGATTATCGCTTCCGATTCAAGCTGAATGCCGTCCTGGCTTTCTGGATCCTACATATTCCCGCGTCCCCCGCGGCACGGCACTCGGCGACTATTTGTCCCAGGCGCATACTGACGGCGGCGGAATGGGACTCGGCACAGTTGGCACAAGCGTGAACTTTCTGACGGCGATCTTGGCAACCGTCATTTGTCTGAGGATTACGAAAAAAGATGCTGCTGTTGAGAGAGGCTAAGATAAGGAAAGGGTGACCCGCCCATTCAATCCGACTTGCCGAGACCTAGCCGGCCATCGCGCAGCGCGTGAGCAGTCTCATGCGTGTCGCTTGGGTATCGAATTGGACCGACTTTCCACGACATCGCAGCAGCGGTGTTGCCGACTCGGCGTTCTCGCACGTCACAAGTACGCAACGACTCCGTAAGCACGGCCGCCCGCTGTGGTGAGTGGGGAATTCAAGGCGACGATGATTCGCGACGCGGACGTGTCAAGGCGCGCGCAGAGAGGCGCACGGCAGCAACCCCGACGAGTTGTTTACGGGATCACTTCGATCTCAGGGTACAGCGAAGACGGGATTCCGAGAACCGCAACGCTTCGCAGCTTTAGGTGTGCGTCAAGAAAGCGGTGTAGGCAGTACGCCGTGACGGCGAGCTGCCGGCGTCCGTCGAGGGCGAGCTTGCCGAACACATGCAGCGCGCCCCGCACAAGACGGCTTTTCAAGAGCGCGCCGTCGTCACTGAAGGTGAAGTGGTTGGAACCACGAATCGCGATTCGTAACCGACCATCTGGAGGCAGGCGCTCGTAAATCGATTGGATCTCCGCCAGGATCTGATGGGTCTCCGGATCGTTCGAATGGATTTGGTCACTTAGGACAAACATGAATGGCTGACGGAGGCCGTCCTGAACGACGCTACCCAGGGGAGCGCCGTCCACATCGATACCTGCCTTGCACCTGGCATCGTCGTGGCAGAATTGCGCAGCTGCCGCTCCTCCGAAGGAGTGACCAAACACGCCCACGCGGGCCAGGTCGAGCCGTCCTGTGAACAGGCCAGACGAATCCGAGGCGTTTAACCGCTG
>JALZAE010000034.1 GCA_030948535.1 Gemmatimonadota bacterium
GGAAGACGAAGATCGTCCCGAAGCCGCGGCCGCCGAGGCTCCACTGCTCGAGATTCATCACGCGTCCACGCCTGGCCAACACGCCGAGCGTGATGGCGAGCACGAAGAAGGCGGTGATGACCGCGAGCGCCGCGTTCACGAGTCGCGCGACTCCTCGCGATCCCTGCGTGAATCGAGTGTCCAGACCGCGCCCATGATCACCGACGTCATCAGCACCCAGGCGACGATCCACGCCAGCAGCGGTGGCAGACCGACGATATACGGCTCAGCGCGATTGAGAAAGGGCACTCCGCCGAGCATCCCCACCGCGGGGAGGAGCGCAAGCCAGCGATAGCGGCGCGGGCGCACCGGCGACGCGCTCACCTCAGCGCGCGCCGAGAAAGTCGAGCGCCGCCGCGACGAAGATGCGCGTTCCGTGATCGAGCGCGCGCTCGTCGATATCGAATCGCTCGTGGTGATGCGGATGGACGATGCCACGCTCCTCGTTCCGGGCGCCGATGAAAAAGAAACTGCCCGGCACCCGCTGCTGATATGCCGAAAAATCTTCGCCGCCCATGCATGGCATGGCTTCGACCAGCGCATCGGCGCCCATCGCGTTGACGACCGCGCGCCGCAACAGCGCGCTGGCGGTCTCGTGATTGATCACGGGGCGATAGCCGTTCTCATAGGAGAAGCTGTACGTCGCGCCATGCGCGGCGGTGATCCCGCGAACGATGCGCTCCATGATCTCCGGCATCCGCCCGCGCAGCTTCGCGTCGAAGGTGCGCACCGTGCCCGCCATCTCGATCGAGCCCGGGATCACATTGGTTGCCGCGGTGCCGCCGTGGAACTGCGTCACCGAGACGACGGCGTTGTCGAGTGGGTCGACGTTGCGGGCGATGATGTGCTGCAGATTTGTGACCACGTGGGCGCCGATGGCGATCGGGTCGACCGTCTGATGCGGCGCCGCGGCGTGTCCACCGCTCCCTGTAATGGTGATGCGAAAGGTGTCCGGCGCCGCCATCAACGGTCCCACCTTCACGCCGATCTCGCCGAGCGGCGACGGCAGCCAGAGATGCGCGCCGATCACCAGCGCCACGCCATCCATCACGCCGGCGTTGACGAGCTCTTCACCGCCGCCGGGATATTCCTCCTCGGCGTGCTGAAAGATGAAGCGCACCTCGCCCGCGAGCTCATCCTTGTGGGCGGCGAGCACCTTGACCGCGCCGAGCAGCATCGCGGTGTGGCCGTCGTGCCCGCAGGCGTGCATGATGCCGGGACTGCACGAGATGAAATCGTGCGAGTTCTTCTCGTCGATCGGCAGCGCATCCATGTCGGCGCGGATGGCCAACACTTTTCCGGGCGCGCGGCCGTGCAGCTTGGCTAC
Organism: Gemmatimonadota bacterium; assembly: GCA_030948535.1. Lineage (GTDB taxonomy): Bacteria > Gemmatimonadota > Gemmatimonadetes > Gemmatimonadales > Gemmatimonadaceae > JALZAE01. Next base: position 1,367 of record JALZAE010000034.1, read on the forward strand.
CACGCTCGTCGCGGTCGGCCGCGAGATCTCGAGACCGCCGATGCCGGCCAGGGTCTCGGCGACGAACTGGGCCGTCCGCTCTTCCTGGAAGGAGAGCTCGGGATGCTGATGCAGATGGCGCCGCCAGGTGATGACGGTGTCGCGTACGGCATCGGCGCTCTCGCGCACAACGGTCTCGATCATAAACGGTGCTCCGGCCTAGGAAGGTCGACCGAAAGTGCGGCGTGAGTCAGGCTAACCTAATTGCAAGCAGGCCAGCCGGATACTTTGGCTCGAGACGTGAATTTCGCAATGCTCTGTGAAGGGATCTGCGCCGCGGTCGTTCACGAGGCTGCATCTCGGCATTGAGGATCCGCCTGTCGTGCAGGGCCCTAGTTTCACCACGGACCGATTGCCGTACACAGCCGTTTTCGGTGGCCCCGCCTTTGCCTATGTCGGGTCCACTCACACCGACCGGAGACGATCGTGGAGATGGAGACCCTGAAGGAGCTTTATGTCGACGAGCTCAAAGATCTGTATAGCGCCGAGAATCAGATTCTCAAGGCGCTCCCCAAGATGATCAAGAAGGCGACGCACCCTCAGCTCAAGAAGGCGTTCGCCGCCCACGAGCGGCAGACGCAGCAGCACGTCAAGCGACTGGAGCGCATCTGCAAGTCGCTGGGCGAGAGCCCGAAGGGAAAGAAGTGCAAAGGGATGGAAGGCGTCATCCAGGACGGCGCGGAGCTCATGCAGGAAGACGCCGCGGATGACGTGATGGACGCCGGTCTGATCACGGCGGCGCAGCACGTCGAGCACTACGAGATGGCGGGCTACGGCACTGTGCGGACGTGGGCGCGCGAGCTCGGACTCGAGGACCACGCGAACCTGCTGCAGCAGACGCTCGATGAGGAGCGCAATACGGATGAGCTGCTTACGGAGATCGCGGTCAGCGCGATCAATCTCGAAGCCGTCGATGGCGACAACGGTGAGGGCGAGGGCGGTGGCGGCAAGAGCTCCAGACTTCGGAACAAGAAACGCTAGCTAGCGTTGGTGCTCGGGTTCGATCCCTGCGCGACCCGAGCACCATGGTACGGCGGACGGCTACTGAGTCCGGCCATGCTTTCGCTTGAAGACGCGTGAATCGAAGGTCGGACGCGCCCGCGGACTGCCATCGCGCTCGGCAAGCCGTATCTCGTGCGCATAGAGCGCCTCGGCGAGATCGTCGGCCCGCGCATCGCCATGCCAAAGCGCGATCACCTCGCGGCGTAGCGCGCGAACCTCTTCGGGTTGGTTGCTCGAAGCGCCTCGCTCCAAGTAATTGAAGTACGACTCGTTGGTCATCCGCGGTGCGTAGTCACTCTGCATCGTCGCTCCTTCCCGCCTCGGGGATACATCGAAGGTAGAAGTGAAAATCGCTGCACGAGGCGTGCTACGTTTGCCCGGTCTTCGGTCTCTGCGCGGTGCGCGTTTGGAACCGTTACATGATGAAGTAATTCGAATGTGAGTTGGTATCGAAGTGTTACTTATTCTGCGCGGACGTCAGCCGCCGCAGCTGCAACGCGGCAACTTGGTTGAACGGGTCGGCCGCGACCGCCTGCCGCAAGGACGTCAGTGCGCCGGTCGTGTCACCCCGCGCGGACTGCGCGTCGGCGAGCCTGCTCCAGAGGGCGGCATCAGGTCGGACTGATGTCAGAACGCGCCGAAAGCGAGCGCGGCCTGTGATGCCGCCTTCACTGTCCGGGTATTCATCGTGACTCGATCATTGGGAGCATTTGCATGCGCGTCGGTGTTGGTTCGCGCCTTGTCATCGCGCTGCTGACGTCCGTCGCCTGCAGTCACGAGACCATCGCGCCGAGACAGACACGAACGAGGGCGGTCATCTCAAAGTAGGCCAGGTGACGGAGGTTCACGTCCCGCTCCAGCGCGCCGGGCATGACGAACGCGGCGACGCTACGCGTTCGGCGCCGTCGGCGGCGCTTCGCCCGATCCCTCACTCGATGAGGTCAATGGCTCAGCCGAGCCGGTGCCGTGTTGGCCGGTGCCCGGCTGCTCCACCGGGCGCTCGCCCGATCGGCGCGTGCTGCTCGCCTTGGCGGCTTCCCGGATACCGGAATCGAGAAAGACGCCGGGAAGCAAGGTGATCTCCTCTTCTAAAGCGGTGATTCCTTCCTTCGGGGCCATGGCTCGCTGAGGCCGCGTCGTGTGCCGGACGACCTGCCGGCGACCGACAGCGTCCCACGGATGTGGAATGGGCGAGTCATCTATGGTCTGATCGTATCCGCGAATGTACAGATCGTAGAACTGGAGAAACTCCTCGGCGTACGTCGTGCGCAGCAGATCGAGGCGCTCGTTGAAAAACGGCGAGTGGCCCCACCTGCGAAGCAGGTTCATCCACCCTCTGTTATCAGGCGCGTTGGCGTAGCGATCCAGCTGCAACACATAGAACACATCTTCCATCAGCTCCGCCTGCAGCGACGCGACGTGCCCCGCGCGAGCCACCGACTCATCCGTCATGGCCGACATCGGCGTCGTGTCATCGAGCAGAAAGCTCTCGCGATAATACGCTTCGAGATCGGTGTACCTGATGAAGAGGCGCTCGATCGCGCGAAGCTGCGAGAGCAGCCGCTGATATTCCGTCTGCTCGGTCGCACGGAATGCCGTGTGCTGCACGAGCAACCGGAGCCAGGACGTGCCGAGCTCCATCTCCTTCGGACCGACGGTTCGGGGGGCTTCGGCTTCCGGTTGCTCGGACTCGAAGCGCCAGTGCGGTTGCTCGGAGCTCTCAGTCATTGGTGAACTCGAAGGCCTGGCCCGGGGGGTTGAAAGGACGGTCGCGTGGCTCCCCTGCGATAGGCACCCGCCGAGGGGAGTTCGTGTTCAGAACCTTACTGAACGCCGGCGAGATCACCCAGCCCGCGAACGTATGCTCGGTGAGATGCACGCCCAGGGCCCGATACGACTCGAACTGCGCGTCGTCGAAGAATTGGTCGACGGTAGTCTCGTGCGGAAAGTCGGCGTGACGCGCCTTGTAGTTGAGCACCGGCTCGGGCTCGTCGCCGGTGAGGGAGTTCTTGATGTAGATGAGGTAGCTCTCTTGATCCGGGCGATCGGGATAGCGGATGCGGCCCACCGCGCAGTGGCTCCGGCTCAGGCCGCTGACGGGATCGGGACGAATCATCGTCAGATCGATATCGACGTCGATCTTTAGATCGACATACGCGTGACGCAGCGCCTCGGTGAAGGAGCTGAAGGTCAACGCCGGATCCTGCTCCGCATCGCAGGCGATGATGACCTTGCAACGGCGCTGGAGCAGCGGGTAGATGCCGACGTTGTCGCCTGTATGTCCGCCGTCGGAGAGGTTCACGAGCCCCGCGGTCTCAGTGGTGTTCATCGTCACCTCGCGCCAGAGGTACCACGGCCAGAAGGTGCCCCCCTCTTTGTCCGTGATGCTGGCTTTGTGCATCGGATTCTGCAGCCAGTAACCCAGGCGAATGTTGAACATCACCGTCGCGAACGCCTGCGCGAAGAAGGTGTCCTGTCCGATGCCCGACGATGCCGCGGCGCCTGAGATGGCGATCGCGCGAGCGAGCTTCGTCTCTCCACCGCGGTAGTGTTTCGTCTCGCGAAAGCCGGTGTGCGTCGAGCCGCAGAAGAGCTTTGAGAAGAGCCAGTAGCCCGACTTGCGATCCTTTCTCGTCAGATCGCGGCTGCCGGCGAGGTTGATCGCTGCGCTCACCAGATGATAGGGCGCGGTGTTTCGCCATCCCTTGTTGGTCGGCGCGGGCTCGCCGTGCAGCGCGCTCAGGGGCATCTCCATCGCGTCGCGATAGACTCGCATGGCGCCGTCGGCGTCCGCCAGCTCGCTCAACAAATACGTCTCGGCAATGCGGTCGCGGTAGAAGTATTGTGGCCCGAGCTTGTTCTGGTCGGCGAATAGCGCGAACAGAATCAGCACCCCTGCCGATCCCCCCGTGAACATCAGCGACTGCATCGCGGAATCGGCATAGGCGGCGAGCAGCGAACCGAAAAACAGAATGCAGGTTGCGACGGCGAGCGTGACGAGCACGCCGAGCACGATGTTCCGGAACTGTCCCGAGAGCTTCTTGAGCCAGCTCGCGCCGCCGCCTGTGCTGCGCCTCACCACGAACCGCGTGACGAGTAGCGAGCCGAACGCGCTCCAGCCGACGGCGAGCGAGTGATCGCGAAGGGCGTAGACCGCCAGCGGGAAGACAGCGGCTACGAAGAACACCCAGAATCCGTAGATCGTGATCGTCTGATAGGCGCCCCACAGCGAGCGGAGGCGGCGCGTCCAGATCGCCATCGCCGGCAACACCGCGACGGCCAGGAAGAAGCTCGTGAAGCGCGCGGCGGCGAAGACTGCCACCGGCACGAAGAGCCAGATCAGTTGCGCGTCGCCATGCAGAGGCGCGCGCAGCCAGCGCACCAGGGCGAGCGTGCCGAGCGCGGTCAGCAGCGCGAACACCGCGATGCGCCGCAGCACGCGGCCCTCGAGCGCATCTTCGATCGACTCGCCGCGCTTGGGCTCGCCGCCGATCGGCGAGATGCCTTTGATGTACTGACGCCGCGCGATGAGAATCCAGATGAAGATGGCGATGGAGAAGAGCGCCCCGATGGCCAGCGCGATCAGGATCGCGCCCATGCGATCCGGCAGGCAGCCGGGCGCGCACGCCGCCCACTCGGCCGCGGCCGATGCGAACACGATGCCAGTGACGGTCGCGTTGCGCTTCACGCGGTCGAGGAGTGTTGGGGGATGCAGCGTGGTGCGTGTTTCCTGTACGCAGCCCGGCGCGTTTGCGGCACAGGTGCCGTGCGCGGTATCGACGCGCGTCGTCGTCGAGTCCACGTCGACGAGCGAGCGCGGCCGAACGTCGGCGGGTGTGGAGGGGCGGCCGAGGGAACCGTTCAGCGCACCGCGGATGTCCGGCGCGATCGACAGCGCGGTACTCATGTAGATCGCGGCGATGGCGAACATCGTCAGCAGAAACGCCAGCACGTTGAAGGCGACGCCCGTGATGATGTTGCCGATGCTCCGCATCGTCTCGCGCGTCAGCAACCCCAATCGCGAGACGAGGAAATTTCCGTGCGTGCGCAGATGGGCAACGAGATCGCCACCAACTTTGCTTTGGCCACGCAGGTATTCGGCGCGGAAAGGAAAGTGCTTCCAGTCCGTAGTGAATCGAAGCTCGTCGCTCGAGAAGGTGAACGGCTCGTGGGAGCCGGGCGTCCGCGAGGCGGGCTCGTCGCCGTTCCACGACAGCAGCGAGGAGAGGCACGCGCCGATGTAACCGCCGCCGGAGACGGTGCTGAGATAGTCGACGAGCGGGAGCACACCCAATCGCGAGAGCGCCTGCAACACGCCGAGATTCGTCGTCGCCGAACGAATGCCGCCGCCGGAGAGCGCCAATCCGATCAGGTTGTGCTTGACATCACTCCTCGCACGCCCGAGATGACGATTTCGCACGATGTGATCGAACTCGGCTTGGAGCACATCGTCCAGCGTCTTCGGGTCGGTCGACGGCGGTGTGGCGGTAGGTGCGGGAGCTGCGGTAGGTGCTGTTGGTGGTGTCGCGCTGGTCATCGTTCCGATCGTGGGGGAGGAGGACAACGGATCAGCGAGCGAAATACTCCGAGAGTCCAGAGTTGGCCGGATCCATGGCGCGCGCGAGCCAGTGGTCGTCGGTCGAGAGGAATCCATCCCAGTCCGCGTGCTTGTCCGCGGGATTCGCGGGTTTTGCCGCGGCTTGCTCGGCCTCGATGGCGCGGAAGCGATAGTGCTCGTAGACGTCCATCACGTGGACGGCGTACGCCTGTACCAGCGTCTTGTTGCGGCGGATGATGAGCATGTTCTCGTCGTTCTCGTACGACGCCTTGTAGCCCATGTTGTGGCTGCCCATCGCCACGAACCCGTTGTCCGAGAGTGGATCGACGACGACGATCTTGTCGTGGATGATCGCCTTGCCGGCGGTCAGCAGCTCGCGCTCGAAGTCGCCGATCAGGTCGTTCTTCATCATCGCCGTCGCGCGAACGACGTGGACGTTGCCGCGATCGAAGGTCGATGGTGACGGCGTCTTGGGCTCGGGCGGGTTGCCACCGGTCGGATCATCCGGCGATGCCGTGGCGGGGGCGACGTAGTTCGGCATCGCCGTCGGATCGCTGATCGCGCCATAGACGTTGAGCGTCGGATCCTTGATGCCGAGGTTGATCGCTTCCTCGATGATGCTGAGCTTGCCCGACCGGCTCGGCTGGAACACGGCGAAGAGGATCGTCTTCTCGGCTTTGCGCATGAGCGAGAAGAGCGCGGCGAGATCGGGCGGCGGCACGTCGAGCTTCGACTTCGACTGGGTGTTGGGCGCGCACCAGAGCGTCACCCCCGAGCCGTCCTTCAGCTTCACCTCCGGGATCGGCGTGGCGTTCGTCGCGCGGATGAGCGGACCTTGCGCGTTGCTGCTCGGCGCGCCGACGGGCGCGGGCGTGGTGAACAGCTTCGTGTCCGCGAGGAGCCGATTCCAGAAGTCGAGATAGCGCGCGGCGATCGCCGGCGAGTCGATGATCATCGCGTTGTTGCTCTGCCCGCACAGTCCGGTCGGCGTCCAGTTGGTGCTGCCCGTCAACACCGCTTTGGCTTTGCCCTTGGCGTCGAGGAGGACGGCGAATTTGTTGTGGCCGATGTGGCCGTTGTTGAACAGGCGGTCCGTGAGCTGGATTCCCTTCAACGCGCGCAATGCTTCGCGGGCAGGACGGTTTTCGTTGTCCCAGACTTTGCCGCTCGCGCCGGTGTTGGACAGGATGAGACGAACCTGCGCGTGGTTGTCGGTCAGGAGCTGGATGAGCTCGGGATCGGTGAGCTCATATAGCGCAAGCGCGACGTGCGATCCCTTCTCTTTTTTCGCGCGCTCGAGCAACTCCCTCAGCATGCCGAGCACGTCGCCGGTGAGATAGCGGCGCAGCGGATCGGCGGGATTCGAGATGTGGGAGATGAGGACGCTCGGCGTCGGCTCCTGGCCCAGCCCCTGGAGGGCGTTCGTCAGCCACTGCGCCGCGAGAATGCCGTTGGTGAACGTCGCCCGAATCTCGCCGTGCTTGGCGGTAACGAGCACTTCGTTGGTGGTGATTCCTTCGTCGGCGTAGGCCAGGGGAATCGCGTCGCCGGTATACGTCTTCTTTGGAATCTTGGTGACAGGCTGCAAGCCGGCCGCGACGGGAACGAGCGGCCGGATGCGGTACTTCACGGTGAGATCCGCGGGCCGCAGCGTCGTCGCATCACGCCGCTTGCGCACGGTGAGGTCGCGCCAGAACAGCTTCTGGATCGGCCACACACTCGTGGTCTGCGCGAGCCATTTCTCGTTGCGCTGCCCCTTGAAGGCGACCCATGCCGGCAGCACGCGCTCTTCACCGGTATCGGTGTAGATCCGCGTGAGCTCGAAGCCGAGGCACTTGGGGATCGGCTGATCGAGCGACCAGGCCAGGAAGGCGATCTCGTTGTTGGCGTATGCCTTGGCGGACGAGATGGGCATATGGGGGGTTGGAATTGGAAGTGAGAATGTCTAGGGGCTGGGGGTTGGGGGCTAGGGGTTTGGGGCGCCAAATGAAGTTCGCGTAGGAAATGATCCGGCGCCCAGGCTCCAAGCCCCGAACCTCCAGCCGCCCAAGTGCTCAGCCCTCAAACATGGAACTTTCCCCAACTCTCCCCTCGTTCACATTTGGTATACCAATCGGTCGCACGTCTGCTTCTCGATGGAGAGCATGGCAAGCGTCACAGCAGGAAGGAGGACACGATGGCCACAACTCTGAAGCCGCAGTCGCTCGCGCGGCGCACGGCATGGACGCTCGATCCCGTACACACTTCGGTCGAATTCTCCGTGAAGCATTTGATGATCACGACGGTGAAGGGCCGCTTCACCGATGTCGAAGGAATCATCTACACCGACGAGGCGACCCCGACGAACTCCTCTGTCGAAGTCACGCTCCAGGCGAACAGCATCGACACTCGTACCGATCAGCGCGACCTGCATCTACGCTCGCCCGACTTCCTCGACGTAGCGAACAACCCGACGATCACCTTCAAGAGCACGCACGTCGAAGGCGACACGAAGAAGTTCAAGCTCACCGGCGACCTGACCATCCGCGGCACCACCAACCCCGTCACACTCGATGTCGAATTTGAGGGGCGCACCAAGGACCCGTGGGGCGGCGACCGCGCGGGATTCAGCGCGTCCGGCAAAATCGATCGGCGCGACTGGGGATTGACCTACAACCAGGCGCTCGAGACCGGCGGCATTGTCGTTGGCAACGACATCAAGATCTCGATCGAGGTCCAGGCGATACTGACGACCTAGGTGCTAGGTGCTAGGTGCTAGGTGCTAGGTGTTAGGTGTTAGGGCGCGTACTGACCACCGAAACCGCCGCGCGCGACGCGATCCATAGTGCGACGCCCGTCATGTGGGCGGAGTTCTTCGAGCGCAACGAAATGGCGGAGTACCTGAGAACGACGTAAGGGTCGCCTCCCGCTCGAGTGTCAGGGTCTCATGAAACCGGTGCGGATAATCCGAACGGGTCGGACGCGCGGCCGGTGAGATCCGGAGACCACCTCGATGATTCGTTCCTCGCAGAGATTCTTGGTTGGCGCCCTCGCCATCGTCGCCGCCGCCTGCGCCGAGTCGACCACGCGGCCCGTCAGTACCTCGCTGTCTGATGCGTTCCTCACTCCCTCCGTCGGATTCAGCGCGGTGAACAGCAGCTTCTCCACCAGCGCCGACTCCGGACCGGCGTGGGTTCCGGGTCGCGAAGGCGGCCATGACCATGGCGGGCCCGGATTCGGCGGCGGGATGTGCGGTGGCTTCGACGACGCCTATCTCGGCGGACTCGGCTTTGGACCGGGGCACGGCCGAGGTCCCTTCGGTGGCTCTGGTCTCTCCGGCAACTGTGCGTTCGTGACGGCGACCGGCCGAGTGACATGCGATCCCATCACGCAGAACGGGCTCACCATCGTTCGCTCGGCCGCATACACGAACGCAGCGGGCACGGTGCAGACCGCGTTCGACAGCCTCACCACAAATACCATCAACGCGCGCGTCGACGTTACGGGGACGATCACGTACGGCGCCGGGATGGGTCATGGATTCCGGCTCGGCATTCGCGGAACGATCACCGACTCCATCATCAGCGCGACCACGACCGTCGCGAACACGAGCAATCGCACGGTGACCGGACTCGCATCGGGGAGCACGCAACGCACCGTCAATGGCACGTCGGCCGGCAACGAGGCGACCACCGGCACGACGACCGCGGGCGCATTCTCGATCACGCGCGTCATGGGCGACACCACCACCGGCTTGAAGATTCCGGTGACGACGAGCGGTCCGACGTATCCGATCGCCGGCACGGTCATCCGGTCGATGCGGGCAAGCGTCACCGCGGCCGGAGCCACGACGGCATCGTCGCGTCGCGAGGTCGTCACCTACGACGGCACGGCCACGGCGAAGATCGTGATCACGCAGGACGGCACGACCAAGAACTGCACACTGCCGCTCCCGCATGGACACCCGGTTTGCAGCTGAAGGCTGCAAACCGGGAGATGTCAGATGTCAGATGTCAGTCATCCTCGCCAACAGGCGCAGTAACTGACGTCTGACTTTTGACATCTGACGTCTTCAAGACCTTGGTAACCACGGAGCGAGACGCTCGCGCAGAGTTCTCAGTGCCTTCCCCATCTGTGCCTCAACTGTCTTCACCGAGATCCCAAGCGCCCCGGCAATTTCGGAATACTTGAGCCCACTCACCCGGCTCAACTCAAACACCTCCCGGCATCGCTCGGGCAGCTCAGCGACTGCCTGCTTCACCACGGCGTCGAGCTCGGCTTGCACGAGGCGCCGCTCCCCTACGGGAGATGTGTGCGTTTCCCCCACGAGGTGACGCTCGTCGCGCTGCTCGATGCGTTGGTGACGGAGATGATTGAGCGCGCGGTTGCGGGTGGCACGGAGGAGGTACGCGCGCGGCGATTCGTCGATCGACAGTTGATCGCGGCGGCGCCATAGCTCGAGCATCACGTCCTGGACGATCTCCTCCGCCAGACTGCGCTCGCGCAGCAAGCTCTCCGCCACACGCACGAGCACGGCGTACCACTCCCGAAAGATCGCGTCGAACGCGCCGGTGTCACCGGCGCGCAACCGCGCGAAGAGCTCGCCCTCCACCGACGCTTGCTCATCCATGATGCTGTAACGACGCTCCGTGGCGAATGACTCGGGATAACGCCTATTATACGATGCGCCGCTAGATGATCCGGCGCGTAAGGGTGAATGACCGCTCAGGTGTCTACGCATACATGACCATCCGTCCGCCGGACACGACCTCGCCATCTCCCGCTCAGCCGCTCGACGAGCAGCCTGACTGGGAGGCGCTTGGCCGTTTTCTCGCCGGAGAATGCTCGGCGACGGAGGCCAGCACGGTCAGCGCCTGGCTCACCGACCATCCCGACGACGCGGAGTTGGTGGGTGTGATCGACCGAGCGATGGAGAGCGTCCGCTCGAGTAGTGGCATCGACGTCGAGGCGGCACTCGAGCGCGTGCGCGCCCGGCGCGATGCGCGGATGACCCGCGACGAGTTGCCCTCCGCGCCGCATCTAGTGCTGCTCGACACGAGGCGTCCAACGCGCCCTCTCTGGCGCTCGAACGCGCTGCGCGTCGCGGCGGCGCTCGCATGTGTCGCGATCGGCGCGCTCGTCTGGCGCAGCGCTCGTGGCACGAGCGATGAGCCCGCGCGAACGATGGCGACCGCGGTCGGCAAGCGGCTCGAGATGCGCTTGCCCGACAGCAGCCGCGTCGTCCTCGGACCGGACAGCAGGCTCACGGTCCACGCGGGCTACAACAACGGCCGGCGCGAGGTCGAGCTCAGCGGCGAAGCCTGGTTCGACGTGCAGCATGACGCGGCGCATCCCTTCACGGTCCGCGCCGGTGATGCCGAGATTCGCGACGTCGGCACGACCTTCGTCGTGCACAGCGACACCAACGACGTGCGCGTCGCCGTCACATCTGGCATCGTGCGCGTCCGGCTCGCCGCGATCGCGGACGACACGGGCAGTCTCCTCCGCGCCGGCGATCGCTGGGTGTCGCTGCGCGGACAGCTCGCGACGGCCGAGCGCGCGGGCGTTGCGAGCCACGACACGGCATGGATGCATGGCCAGCTCTCCTTCCGGGATGCGCCCCTGGCCGAAGTACGCGCCGAGCTGCGCCGCTGGTACGGCATCGAGCTGCAGGTGCGCGATTCATCGCTGGACAGATTTCGGCTCACCGCTGACTACACCGACGAGCCGATCGATCTCGTCCTGCGCGCGCTCGCGCTGGCATCTCGAACGAGCATCGAGAGGAACGGCAACATCGCGATCCTGCATCCGCTTCCAGACGGCGCGCGCCGCCGCTAACGCAGTGCGGCCACAGCGGGTGAGGCGCATCGCGCGCGCGGACCGACCGCGGTCTCGATCCCTCGGCCGGCTGACATCGGCCGTGCTGGTTCTCGCGGTCGGCCTCGCGAGCCGCTCCCCGGCACAAACGGCTGCGTGCGCAACGGTCGCGAGCGGCGCGGCGGGCGACGCGTCGCGATGGGGACCACCGCTCGACCGCACGATCTCGCTTCGCGCGCGCGACATCTCCCTACGTGACGCGCTCGACCGCGTCGCCGCGCTCGCCGATCTGCGCCTCTCGTACGTGAGCGAGTTTCTTCCGCTCGACCGTAGCATCTGCGCATCCTTCGAGAACGTCGCCGCCGGAAGCGCGCTCACCGCGCTGCTGAGC
>JALZAE010000049.1 GCA_030948535.1 Gemmatimonadota bacterium
CGGTGAACGCGCACATGGCGCGGGCGCGGCAACTCTACGGCGAGACCCGCGGCATTCTCGCGTCGTCGAGCCAGAGCGTCGGATCGGAGCTCGCGGCGTTGCAGGCTTCGGAAACGGAAGGCGTGCGCGGCGCGAAGAGCGCGCTCGCCGCCGCCGAAGGGCAGCGCACGGCGGCAGAGGCGCAACTGGTCTCGATCATCGATGCCGAGCTGCGCGCTCGCGCAATGCGCTTGGTATCGATCTTACAGCGCGACACGGAAGCGGGAGAATTCGGCGCGGCAAGCGCGACGTTCTTCCGCGCGGTGGATGCAAATCGTTCGGGAGGCGCGGCGCCGCAGGGCGGCCCGCCGAGCACCCCGCCAGCGGCTGGCAACGCCGGCAAGCCCACTCCTCCCCGGTAGTCGTTCTCTATGATGCATCTCAGACGGCTCATTCTTGCGGCGGCGTGCTTCGCGCCGGCCGGTTTGGCGGCGCAAGTGACGCCGACGCCGGCCCGCGTCGCGTCATCGACGAGTGCCGATGACCCATCGATCGACGCAGCGATCACGCAGCTGACGAACTTTCTCGCCAAATATCCGAATAGTCCGCTTCGTCCGAACGCGCTGGTCGAGCTGGGCGAATTGCTCGTGCGGAAAGCTGACGCCGACTTCGCCGCAACACAGCGGTCCGGCACGGCCGCGCGTCCCGATGCTCCCGATCACGCGGACTACGGTCCGGCGATCGTGCGCTTCGAGGAAGTGGTCAAGCGCTATCCCGATGACAAGCAGGTCGACGCCGCGGCGTACACGCTCGGCACATTGTACTTCGCGACGCAGGGGTACCAGGATGCGGTGAATCAGTTCTCGCAGGTGGCCGCGAAGGAGACATCTCCCTATCGCGCCGAAGCATTTTTCCGCATGGGCGATTCGCATTTCGAGCTCGCGGCGCGGCAGCAGGGTGAAGCGCGGAAGCAGACCTTCGCCAAGGCAGCGGAAGCGTACAAGAGCGCCAACACATCGGCGCCCAAGAACGGCGACATCTACTTCCTCTCGCTCTACAAGCTCGGCTGGTCGTACTACAACCAGGCGACCGCTCGCTCGCAAGATGAATATCAGAAGGCGGTCGAGACGTTCGGCCGATTGGTGTCCGAGTACGACAAGCTCTCACCCGAGCAACAGTCGCGTCTCGGCTTGCGCGGCGAAGCACTCGAGTACATGGCGATCGCGCTGACGCAGCTCGGTGGCGCGGAAGCGGTGAACACGTTCTTCAAGGGCGATCGGTCGAACGAGACCTACAAGCTCGCGCTTTATCGGCGTGTCGCGAACAGTCTCCGCGATCAGGGTGATTTTCCGAAGGCCGTTGCCGGTTATCGCGCGGTGATCGCCGAGGCGCCGGCGGATCCTGAAGCGCTCCGGGCGCAGCAGGAGATCGTCGACATTCTGCAGAACCAAATGCAGTCGTTCGACCAGGCACAGGCCGCGCGGCTCGAGCTCGTCGAGAAGTTTGCACCAGGCTCGCCGTGGGCGCTCGCGAATCCGTCGCTCGCGACGGAGCTCGGCAAGGCGCGCGAGGGCGCACTCCGTCAGGCCGGACAGTACGCGTTGTCGCAGGCGCAGCGCGGTGACAGGCCGAAGTTCGCGGAGGCTGCCGCCCTGTACGGGAAATACATGCAGGAGTTCGCTCAGGGAGACAGCGCACAGGCGGTGAACAACTACTATGCCTTCGCGCTCGAAGGCGCGGGCGACTACAAGCGCGCCGGACAGGAATATCAGCGCACGGCGTACAGCTACCGCTCGGCCGACGCGAAGCGCGCGCAGGAGGCGGGACAGAACGCGATCGTCGCATTCGACTCGGCGCTCGTTCGCGCCAAGACCGATCGCGGCGCCCAGGATGCTTTGTTCGGAGCCGTCGACAAGTTCGTCGCGGCGTTCCCCGAGACGGATATCGCCAAGAAGGCGTTGATCACGAAGGGCCGGCGCGCCTCCGAGGCGCAGCGGTGGGACGTGATGGCGGAGACCTTCCGCACGTACGCGTCGAAGTATCCGAATGATGCGTACACGCCGTCGGCGCAAAAACTGATCGGCGACGCGCTCTACCGGCAGGGCAACTACTCGCAAGCGCAGCAGCAGTGGGAAGTCGCGCTCAATCAAGCGCGCACCACGGGCAAGAAGTCATTGGCCGACTCGCTCGTCGCGCTGCGCACGAGTGCCGCGGTCTCGTTCGCCGATACGCTCGTCAAGGGCGGCGACTACAAGCGCGCCGCGGAAGAGGTGTACGTCGCCTTCGCCGACAAGAACCCGCAGTCCGACAAGGCACCCGAGGCGCTGCGCAACGCCATCGAGACGTACATGACGATGGATAGCGTCGCGCGCGGCAAGAACGACGCGACGACGTCGCAGCAAGCGCGTGCGCGCGCCATCGAGTTGTCGGGCCGCCTGGTGACGCAGTATCCGTCGTACAAATACCGCCAGCAATACCAGAGCCTGCGGGCGACGCTGCTCGCCGATGTCGGCCGGCGCGACGAGGCCGTAGAGGCGTTGCGTACCGTGATTCGCGACAACCCATCGTGGTCAGGACGTGCCGACGCCATGGTGCGCCTGGCGACGACGCTCGACTCGCTGGGGCGGAAGACCGATGCGGCGGCGGCGTACGAGCAGTTTGCCGCGGCGTTCCCGAGCGACAAGCGCGCGGCCGACGCGCAATACAATGCCGCGGCGACGTACGCCGAGGCAAATGAGAACGCGGCCTCCGCGCGGGCGTTCCAGACATTCGCCGCGAAGTTCCCGCGCGACCCGCGCGCGAGCGAAGCTCTGCAGAAGCGAGTCTCTGCGCTGCGGATCGCCGGCGATACGTCTGGCGCGACGCGCGAGCTGACCAAGCTCTGCGCCGCCGGCGGCAACAACGAATCGCTGAAGGCTACGTGCGCCGCGTATCGCGGCGAGGCGGAGTTCCGCCTCGGACAGTCGCGCTTCGCCGAGTACAAGGCCATGAAGCTGTCGATCCCGCGCGCGGCGCAGCTCACGCGCGCTGGCGTCGACCGCGCATCACTCCGCAAGCGCGAGCTTCGCGACGTGATGCGCAAACACTACGAAGCTGCGATCAAGACCGGCTCGCCGGAATGGTTGGCCGCGGCCTCCTACTATCTCGGATTATCGCAGTGGGAATACGGCGACTTCCTCAAGAACGTGCAGCTGCCCAAGGATCTCACCGACGCGCAGCGCGCGGCGGCCCAGGCGGGATCGGCGCAGCAGGCGGAGCAGTACTACGACGCGGCGAAGAAGATCTGGCAGGGGCTGATCGACAAGGCGGATCAAGACAAGATCAGCAGCATCTGGGTCAACCGCGCGAAGGACGCAATTGGCGGCAACGTGCCCGCGGCGCCACCAAGCGAAGCGTCGCGTGACATGAGTGCGCCGCTCGTCGTCGGAGGAGTGTCGTGATCCGTCATATCGTTGTCGCCGGCGCCGCTCTCGCGGCCGTAGTGCTCGCGCTTCCCGCGCGCGCACACGCGCAGCGGAGACCGACTGGCGCGGCGATCGTCATTCACGGTGCGGTGCCGACGCCGCAGGTCGTAACGGTTCGTCCTCGCGAAGAACCGAAGTACAGCCGGCAAGTGCTGGTACCGCAGTTCTACAACCGGAGTTTTTTGTCGGACATTTTGCCGGGGTACCAGTTGGTGAACCTGCGACAGCTCGCAGGTGGCGCGCTGGCCGGCGCCAATGCGGGACCGGCGGCTCCAGCGCTCGAGCTCGAGATCGAGGCGATTCGCCGCGATCTGGATATTCGGCGACAGAGATTGGATAGCATCGCCGCGTCGGTTCGCCGACTCGGTTCGCCCGACACAAGTGCCGCCGGGCGTACGCGCCCCCCGACGCCTCCGGCTGACACCACTCGTCGGCCCCCGGACGCGCAGGCCGCGCGCCGCAAGAACTGAACGTTCGCCGCCCCGAACTCCCCCTGGAGGACTCGCATCGATGGGTACGCTGCTCGATTATTTCCGGAACGGTGGTTTCATCATGTACTTCATCCTCGCGGACGCGGTGATCGGTCTTGCCGTGTTTCTCGAGAGATTCTACACCATCGTCATCCGGTCCAAGATCAACGGGCGCGCCTTCATCGAGCGAGTGATTCAGCTCGTCCGCGCCGGTAAAGTGGAAGACGCCATCAAGCTCTGCACGCAGTCGCAGGCGGTGCTGCCCGACATGGGGCTGCTCATCTTGCGTAGCCGCAGCCGCGATGAGGCCGACCTGCAGAACGTGGCGGATGCCGCCGCGTTGTCCGTGCTGCCGCGCCTGACGCGCCGGCTGCACTATCTCCCGATGCTCGCGAACGTCGCGACGCTGCTGGGGCTGCTTGGCACCATCTTCGGTCTGCGCGCCGCATTTGCCGCGGTGGCGTTGGCATCGGCGGCCGAGCGCTCGTCGGAGCTGGCACGTGGCATCGCGATCGCGCTGAACGCGACGGGCTTCGGTCTCCTCGTGGCCGTCCCGCTGTCGGTGGCGCACGCGTACCTCGTCAGCCAAGCGGAAACGATCATCGAGCAAGTCGACGAGTTCTCGGTGCGTCTCATCAACGCGTTGATCGACCGCCCCGACGTTCGCCTTGGACATCGATAGGACGGGCCGTACCGGGCGTGAATCGCACAGGTGTGCAACTTCCCGCGCGCGGTACGTCTCTAGTCTGAGACCTCTATGAGTTCACGTTTTCGTCGAAGCAAACAGCAGCGCGCCGAGCGTGCGCCGTTCACCGCCCACGGGAGCATCAACCTCGTGCCGCTGGTCGACATCCTCACGTCCATCGTCTTCTTCAGCCTGCTGACGTATTCAGGCGCGGCGATGGCGGCGCTGTTTGCGTACGACCTCACGCTGCCCCCAGTCGTGATCACGGCCGAGGACGCGGCCAAGCAGCGCACCAACCCCGAGCTGCTCAACCTCGTGTTGGGCGTCCGGGTCGACAACGACAAGATGGTCGTCGAGAGCTCCGGGAACGATCCGGAGGGCAAGCGCGTCGGCACGAGCCAGACCATCAAGGGACTCGAGGCGACATCGCTCGACACGCTGCAGACCGTGTTGACGCAGTTCGCCACGAAGTACCCGAACAATCACGATCTCACCGTCATCCCATCCGATGACGTGAACTACGACAACGTGATTCATGTCCTCGAGCGCGCGCGTCTGGCGACCTTCACCGGCATCGCGCTCGGCACGAAGACGCGCCAAGTCACGACCGCCGCGGCGACGGGAGAAGTGCGATGAGCCGGGCACGAGAGATGCGCGCCGCGCGCCGGTCGGCGCAGTTCGCGAAATTTCGCATCACCGAGCTCAACCTCGTTCCGCTGGTCGACACCTTCGTCTCGATCGTGTTCTTCGCGCTGACGACGGCAACCGTCAGCGAGATGACGCAGCTGGTGCCCGGCGTGAAGCTGCCGGAAACGAAGACCGGCGCGCCGACGCTGCAGCAGCTGACGCTTGGCATCGGCAATCAGGTGACGCTCGACCGTCTGCCACTGATGAACACGGCCGACGCCGCCAGCTCGGTCTCGAACGTGCCGGGACAGCCGCTGGTGATCCCGCAATTATACACGGCACTGAAGGCTCGTGCCGACTCGGTTCGCCGTGATGGCCGCATTCCGGCCGACTCGGCGATTCCAGCGAAGCTGGCGATTCAGGGCGACAAGTCCATGCGATACGATTTACTTTCCCGCATGATCCAGACGGCGCGCTGGGCGGGATTCAAGAACATCACGCTGCAAGTCAACCGACTCGGTGATGCGTCAGGCGCACCGGCGCCCGGTGCGCAACCGAACGCTGGCGGCGGGGTACCTCGATAGATGGCTACCGATCGTTCCAAGTTCAGCGAAACGACGTTCACCCGAAATCTCCGCTATGAAATCGCCGGAGAAGAGGGTCGTGCGCTCGTCGGTTCGTACGCGCTCTCTTTCTCGCTCGGCGCGCTTTTTCTGTTGATGGTGTGGTTCGGTCCACTGACCGTTCCGCCCTCGCTGATGAAAGATCAGACTCCGCCGCCGCCGATCGAAATCAAGGACGAGTTGCCGGTAGAGCAGCCACAGCCGGTCGCTCCGGCGGCGGCGGCCACGGCCGCCGCTCCGCGTCCGCGTGGTGGTGGAGGCGGTAACAACGGTCGCGATCAGGCCGTGGCGAGCGCGTTCAGTGGCGGAAACGCCGGCGGTGTCGCCGGCGACGTGTCGAACGTCTTGCGCGGTGTCGAAGTCAATTCCGGTGCGGGCGGGTCGCCCGGTACGACCGGCGGGAAGGCGGTCCTCGCGTACGGCCAGGGCGGATCCGGCACGAGAACGCCGGGTCGTGGCGGACTCGGCTCGGGCGTCGGCACCGGCATCGGTACCGGCGTGGGCAGCGTGAGCGGTACCGGCGGTGGCGTGGGACACGCGAACGTCTCGGTCGCCGCGCCGCGCGTGATCGCGACCGCGATGCCGGGTGCGTCGCGCGATGTCTCGGAGCTCGGCAGCTACGTGCGCAGCCGGCAGCAGGCGCTGCAATTCTGCTATGAGGAAGAGGGTCTCAAGCGCAACCCGAACCTCGGCGGCACCATCGTCGTCTCCGTCTCGCTCACCGACGCGGGTAACGTCACTGGCGTCAACATCTCCAACCGCACGTGGAGCGGCGCGGGCTCGGCGGAAGCCGAGTCATGCATCAAGTCGAAGATGTCGGGATGGAAATTCCCGTCGGCCGACAAGGGCGCGGGCACGTACAACTTCCCATTCAACTTCACGCACTAGCGCGCGAGACGCGGTGTCATGCGGGG
>JALZAE010000054.1 GCA_030948535.1 Gemmatimonadota bacterium
GGCTCGGGGTTGGGGGCCAGCCGAGTGTTGGGGGCCGGGGGATCGCGGATGGGGCGCCGAAAGACGCCGCATTTTTTTCGTCCCCCAGCGCCCAACCCCCAGCCCCTAACCCCTCGCCTTAAAAACGCGCATCAGATAAAACAGCGACGGGAAGAGAAGCAGTGAACCGACCACGACAGCACCGAGCACAAGCTCCAGAGTGATCGGTGGTGCCGCCGCGGTGTCGATCGTCCAGCGATCGGGGATGAGATAGGGATACTGCGCCAGCGCCCATCCGCCGAGTATGAGGGCAACGACGGCTGGCGCGGCGGTGCGCGCGATGGCGAAGTGGCGCGCCCAGAGGGCCCACGCGGCGACGAGAGCGGCAATCGCCGTGATTGCCACGTACGGCGCCGACCACCATTGGCCCATCAACTCGTAGAACAATCGCTCGGCTTGGGCGCGAGCGAGCGTCGGCGTCACGATCATCAACGCGGCGAGGATGGCAAGCGTCCACAGCGCACGCGTGCGGAAATCGTTGCGCAACGCATCGTCCTTCGCCTCCCCGCACAGATATACCGCGGCGAGCCAGGCAAATGACGCGAGCGTGAGGAGGCCGACGGCGAGCGCAAACGGCGTAAGCCACGAGCGGATGGCGATCTGCATCACGAGCTCCGACATGCTCGATGCGCCGCGATCGAGTAGTTGCAGGGAGCGCGTCACTCCGCCACCAGCGACTGCCCCGATGGATGCGCCCAGCAGCAGCGGCGTGATGATGCTCGCCAGCGCGAAGATCCGGCTCCATCGCTGCTGGACCTCATCGCGCTTGCTGTCGTACGCGCGGAAGATGAAGGCTGAGCCGCGCAGCACGATGCCGATCAGCATGAGCGACACCGGCACGTGCAGCGCGATCGACAGATCGGCAAAGACGCGCGGAAAGCAGCTGAAGAGCAGCACGATGACGATGATCAGCCACACGTGATTCGCTTCCCAGATGGGAGCGATCGCATCGGCGATGAGCTTGCGTTGCGCGACGCGGCGCGGGCCGGTCGCGAGAAAATCCCAAACGCCGCCGCCGAAGTCCGCGCCGCCGGTGATGGCATAGGCGACGAGCGCCACGAGGATGACGCCGGCCATCACGGTGGCGAGCGTCATACTTTGTCCTCGCGCGCGTCCGGACTCTTTACCATCTGCCGGTAAAGCAGCCACGCGACGACGGTGCCGAGCAGCAGGTAGAGCGTGGTGAAAACGAGGAACGGGACGATGAGCCCGGGAATCGGTGTCACCGCGTCGCGCGTGCGCACCAGCCCGTACACGATCCACGGCTGTCGCCCGAGCTCGGTCAGCGTCCAGCCCGCTTCGATCGCGATGAATCCCATCGGCCCGGCGACGACGATCGCGCGCAGCAACCAGCGCGAATCGACGATCGGCTTCTTCCGAATTCGCCGGACGACGATCCACAGGCCGAGCAGCGCGAGGTAGGATCCGAGCGCTACCATCACCTGAAAGGAGAGATGTGCGCTGCGCACCGGCGGCCATTCATCGCGCGGGAACGACTCGAGTCCGCGCACCACGGCATTGGGGTCGTGATACGCCAGCAGCGACAGCGCGTGCGGAATCTCGATCGCGAGGCGCGTCTCGCCCGCCGACTCGTCGGGCAGACCCCCGACGCGGAGCGGCGCCCCCGCAACAGTTTTGAATTGTCCTTCCATCGCCGCCAGCTTCGCCGGCTGCCAGCGCGCGACGTACCGCGCACTGATGTCGCCCGAAATCGGCTGGAGCATTGCCGCGGGCACGCCGACCACCAGCCCGAGGCCGAGCGCGTGGCGATGGAACACGCTGCGCGGAGCGCGCAGCAGAAAGAGTGCATGGATGCCGGCCACCGCGAATCCCGTGGCCGCGTACGCCGCCAGCACCATGTGCAGCGTCTCGGGAAACGCCGCGGGATTGAGCATCGCGGCAATCGGATCGATGTCCACGAGCGCTCCGGCGACGACGCGAAATCCGACCGGCGTGTTCATCCAGGCGTTGGCCGCCACGACAAACACGGCCGAGGCCGCGCCGCTCACTCCGACGAGTACACCCGAAATCAGATGTGCGCGCGCGGAGATGCGATCCCAGCCGTAGAGGTACAGTCCGAGAAAGATCGCCTCGGTAAAAAAGGCGAACCCCTCGAGCGAGAATGGCATGCCGATGATCGCGCCGGCGTATCGCATGAAGCCGGGCCAGAGCAGCCCGAGCTCGAAGGACAGCACGGTCCCCGATACCGCGCCGACGGCGAACAGGATCGCCGTGCCGCGCGCCCACCGCTTGGCGAGGTCGAGATAGATCGCGTCGCCGGTGCGCCGCCATTGCCACTCGGCCATCACCATCAGCACCGGCATGCCGATGCCGACGACGGCGAAGATGATGTGGAACGCCAGCGACATCCCCATCTGCGACCGGGCGGCGAGGAGATCACTCACCGCGCGCGCACCGCGAACGGGGTGGCCGGCGTCACGCCGACTCGAATCGCAGCGCGAAGGGGATCGCCAACGCCGAGTGGGTGATGGCGCCGAGAGAGATCATGTCGACGCCACAGTCGGCGATCGCGCGGACGTTGTCGAGCGTGATGCTGCCTGCGGCCTCGGTCAGCGCCCGACCGCGCGCCAGCCCGACGCACTCGGTGATGAGGGCGGGCGTCATCCGCTCGAGGCGCACGATATCCGCTCCGGCGGCGAGCGCGATCTTCACGTGCTCGACCGTCGTGCACTCGACCTCGACGCGCGTGTCTGGCGGCGCGAGATCGCGGGCGCGTCGCACGGCGAGCGCGATGTCACCGTCGGTCACCAGCAGATGGTTGTCGCGGATGAGCACGGCGTCGGAGAGATCGACGCGGTGATTCGTGCCGCCACCGGCGCGAACGGCGTATTTCTCGAGCAGACGGAGGCCGGGCGACGTCTTCCGCGTATCGAGGATGCGCGCCTTGGTGCCGCGAATGGCGTCGACGAATCTGCCGGTGAGCGTAGCGATGCCGCTGAGATGCTGCAGATAGTTGAGCGCGACGCGCTCGGCCGAGAGCATCGCGCGCGCATGCCCCGAGATCCACATGACCGCGGTGCCGGAGGCCACGCGGTCGCCGTCGTTGGCGTCGCAGCGAATGGAGACTTTGGCGTCGAGTAGCCGGAACGCTTCGATCGCGAATGGCACCCCGGCGATCACGCCAGCATTCCATACGCATAGCGTCGCGCGCGCGCGCCGCGTGTCGGACGGCACGCAGGCGATGGTTGTGAGATCGTTGAAGGCGCCGTCCTCCTGCAGTGCGCTGCGCACGTGACGCTCGAGCTGCCGCTCGTCGAGCGGAAAGTGCAACTTGTCGCGCCGAATCGCGGGCATGCCATCGAGCGGCGTGACGCGATGGGGATGAATTGGGTTGGGGCCGGGCATTGCCCTTAACCTGAGGTCTCGATGCGCGATGTGGAAGGGTACGACGCGCGCCGCACGCCGCATGCGAAAGACGAACGGCGCACGCCTTGGGCCTTGCTCTCCCCTCATCGTGGGGCAAGTTTCTCCCCCTCATGCGAAAGCTCGTCGTCGTGATCGCTCTCCTTCTCGCCACGCACATCGTGCTGCTCTTCGTTCGCCCGAGTGGCGCGACGTCGGCGCCGACGGGCGCTGGTCTCGACATCGGTATCGTCTTCGACGTCGGCGGGCGCGGGGACAAGTCGTTCAATGACGGTGCGTACCGGGGCGCGGAGCAGGCGCAGCGCGAGCTGGGCGCGCGCATCCATTTCATCGAGCCCGGCGAGGGGACCGACCGCGAGGCGGGCCTTCGCCTGCTTGCTGCCGAGCGAATGGATCTCGTCATCGGCGTCGGCTTCATCTTCACCGACGACCTTACCGCGCTGGCCGAGGAATATCCCAGCATCCCTTTCGCCGGCGTCGACTACGCGCTCAAGACCGACGAGAAGGGCAACGTCGTTCCGCCGCCGAAGAATCTCGCCGCGCTCAAATTCCGCGAGGAGCAAGGCAGCTTCCTCGTTGGCGCGCTGGCGGCCATGGTCGGGAACTCGAAGAAACTCGGCTTCGTCGGCGGGATGGACATCCCGCTCATTCACAAATTCGAGGCGGGCTACAAGGCGGGCGCGAAAGCAGTCTGCCCCGACTGCACCATCATCGCGCAGTACGCCGGCGTCACGCCCGAGGCGTTTCGGAATCCCGGCCGCGGCAAAGAGCTCGCGCTGTCACAGTACCAACAGGGCGTCAACATCATCTTTCACGCGTCCGGCTCGACCGGGCTCGGCGTCTTCGAAGCGGCGCGGGCGATGGACAAGCTGGCGATCGGTGTCGACGCCGATCAGTACGCCGAGGCGCCCGGCCATGTGCTGACATCGATGGTGAAAGGGGTGTCGACGGTCGTCTTCGATCAGATCAAGCGCGTGAAAGACGGGAAGTTCGTTGGTGGCGTCAACTGGTACGGCATTCCGGAGCACGGCGTCGGATACATCTATGATGAACACAACGCCAAACTGATACCGGCATCCGTGAAGGCAAAGTTGGACAGTTTGCAAGGTGAGATCATTGCGGGGCGAATCGTGGTGCCGAGCGAGCGGTGAAAGAGTCAGACGGCAGATGTCAGACGTCAGATGTCAGAAACCGCGGGTGGCGAGTTGGTGAGGAAGTGCTGAGTGCAGTTTCCGACATCTGACATCCGACGTCTGACATCTTCGCCACTATGGCACCTGAGAACTCCGCAATACAGATGACCGGTATTCAGAAGCGATTCGGCGCCGTCCAAGCCAATCGCGGCGCGGAGTTGTCGGTACTGTCAACCGAAATCCACGCGCTGGTAGGAGAGAATGGCGCCGGGAAGTCGACGCTGATGCGAATCCTCGCCGGCCTCTACGCTCCCGACTCCGGCACGATCGCCGTCAATGGAAAAACCGTAACGGGATGGTCCACGGCTGACGCCATCGCGGCCGGCGTGGGCATGGTGCACCAGCACTTCATGCTCGTGCCGACCCTCACCATCGCCGAGAACGTCGTGCTCGGCCGCGAGCCCAGGAGCGGGTTGGCGATCGACATGGCGCGCGCGGTGCTCGAGGTAAAAGGCGTCGCCGAACAGTTCGGCTTCGCAATCGATCCGCGGCGGCGCGTCGCGGATCTTTCGGTCGGCGAAGCGCAGCGCGTCGAGATCCTCAAGACGCTCTTTCGCGGCGCGCGCATCCTCATCCTCGATGAGCCCACCGCCGTCCTCTCGCCCCCGGAGATCCAGGATCTCTGGCGCGTGCTGCGCCGGCTTCGCGACGGCGGCGGCACGATCGTGCTCATCACGCACAAGCTCGACGAAGTCATGGACGTCACCGACCGCATCACCGTGATGCGCCAGGGCGCAACCGTTGCCCGGATGACCACCAGCGAGACGACTCCCTCGGAGATCGCGCGAGCGATGGTCGGACGCGATGTCGTACTGCCCGGCGGCGCGCCCATCGCCGCAACGCGCACCGCGACGGGGGCCGGACTCACGGTGCGCGATCTCGTCGTGAAAGGCCCGCGTCGCGAGCGCGAGGTCGACGGCGTGTCGTTCGTCGTCGGCACGGGCGAGATCCTCGGCATCGCCGGGGTCGAAGGCAATGGGCAGACCGAGCTCATCGAGGCGATCGCCGGACTGCGCCCGGTCGCCGCCGGAAGCATCGCGCTCGGCGGGTTCGACATCACGAAGCTCTCGGTTCGCGAGCGCGGCGACGCCGGCCTCGCCCACATTCCGGAGGACCGGCACAGGCGCGGTCTCATCCTCGACTACTCGATCGCCGACAATCTCATCCTCGGGGATCAAGCCCGATTCGCGAAGGGCGCGACACTCGACCGCGCGAAGATCGCCACCCAGGCCGACGAGAAGATCAAGCAGTTCGACATCCGTCCCCCCGATGGATTGTTGCCGGCGCGCACGCTCTCCGGCGGCAACCAACAAAAGATCGTCATCGCCCGCGAGATGGCGGGCAACTTTTCCGTGTTGCTCGCGTCGCAACCGACGCGCGGCGTCGACGTCGGCGCGATCGAGTTCATTCACGCCGAGCTCCGCGCCGCGCGCGATGCCGGCAAGGCGGTGCTGCTCGTCTCGGCCGAGCTGACGGAGATTCTCGCGCTCTCCGATCGCGTCGCCGTGATGTACGGCGGGCGCGTCGTGAAGGTGCTACCGCGCGCGGAAGCGAGCATCGAGGCGATCGGCCCGCTGATGACGGGAGTCACCAATGTGCCCGCGGAGCCCGCGGCGTGACGACCCGCACGGTGCGCGCGCAATTGGAAGAGGCGGTCCTTCCGCCGTTCGTCGCGCTGCTCATCGCGCTGGTGGCGGGCGACATCCTCATTCTCGCCTTCGGCCAGCAGCCCGGCGAGGTGTGGCTCACGCTACTGCGCGGAACCTGGGGCAACGCATACGGCTTTGGCCAAGTGCTGTATAAGGCGACGACGCTCATCTTCACCGGGCTCGCCGTCTCGCTGGGCGTGCGCGCGGGAATGTTCAACATCGGCGCGGAAGGGCAGCTCGCGGCCGGCGGACTCGCCGCGGCGCTCGCATCGATGCTCTTCCCCGCCGCCGCGCCGGCCATCCTCATCATCGCCGCGGCGATGATCGCGGCGGCACTCGCCGGCGGCGCGGTGGGCTACGTGCCGGGCGTGCTCAAGGCGCGATTCGGCGCGCACGAAGTTATCACGACGATCATGCTCAACTTCATCGTGCTCGGCCTGCTCAACTATTTCATCGTCTATCGCGTGCACGTCGCCGAGACGCTGCACACGCCGGAAGTGCCAAAGGCGTCGCTGACGCGGCTCGCCGATCTGAGCACCGCCTTCCACGGCTCGGCCGCGAACGCGGCATTTCTCGTCGCGCTGGTCGTGGCGCTCTGGGTCGGCTGGTATCTCTTCCGCACGCGCGCCGGTTACGATCTACGCGCCGTCGGTCTTCAACCCGATGCGGCGGAGTACGGCGGCGTGAAGGTCGGTGCGGTGTGGACGAAGGCGATGACGATCTCCGGCGCGATCGCGGGCCTCGGCGGCATCAACTTCGTACTCGGCTACAAGCACTACTACGAGGAAGGCTTTGCGTCGGGGGCGGGCTTCCTCGGCATCGCCGTCGCGCTGGTCGGGCGCAGTCATCCAGTCGGCGTCGTACTCGCGGCACTCTTTTTTGCCACGCTCTCGCAGGGCGGACTGGCGATCAACGCGCTGGTTCCCAAGCAGATGATCGACGTGCTGCAGGGCGTGGTGATTCTCGCTGTCGCCGCGTCGGTGCCGGAGGTGCGGCGCGCGCTGCAGAGTGGTCGGGCCGCACTCGCCGCGAGGTCCGGCGATGCGTGAGCCGGAGCGCCGGCGATGATCTTCGCGTTCTTGTTGCAGACGCTGCGGATCGCCGTGCCCTATCTCTTCGCCGCGGCAGGCGGCGTGGTCGCCGAGCGCGCCGGCGTCATCAGCCTGACGCTCGAAGGATTCATGCTCTCCGGCGCGTTCGGCGCGGCGATCGGTGCGTTTTACAGCGGCAATCCATGGACTGGCGTGCTGTGCGGTGCGTTCGCCGGCCTCGTCTTCGGGCTCGTGCACGCCGTGGCGTCCATCCGCTTCCGCGCCGATCAAGTCGTGAGCGGCATCGCGATCAATCTATTGGTGGCTGGGCTGACGCGCTTCTTCCTCAAGCTCGCCTTCGACAGCTCATCGAACTCGCCGCGCGTGCCCGGATTCGGATCGGCCTCGGCCGGTACGTCGATGGCGGCAGCGGTGTTCACGAATCCACTCGTGTGGATGGGTCTGCTCGTGATTCCACTGCTGACGTGGATCATTTATCGCACACCATTTGGACTCCGCGTGCGCGCCGTCGGCGAGCATCCGCAAGCGGCCGAGACGCTCGGCGTTCGTGCGTCGCGCATCCGCTATGTGGCCGTCGCGCTGTCGGGCGTACTCGCGTCGTTAGGCGGAGTCTACCTGGCACTCGACCAGCATCAGTTCAGCGACAACATGACCGCCGGGCGCGGCTTCATTGCGATCGCGGCGGTGATCTTCGGCCGCTGGGATCCCGCGCGTGCCGGCATCGCGTGCCTGCTGTTCGCCGCCGCGGAGACGCTGCAGATCCAGCTTCAGGGCGCGCAGACGATTCCATCGCAGTTCATTCAGATGATCCCGTACGTACTGACCATCGTCGCGCTCGCTGGTTTGGTGCGTCGAGCCGTACCGCCAGCTGCACTTGGAAAGACGGATTGAGGGCGTCGGGTGTCGGGCGTCGGGCGTCAGGCGTCAGGCGTCAGGCAAGGCGGCCTAAAGTGCCTGACGCCCGAGGCCCGACGCCTGACGCCCGAGTCATCGTGCTACATTTCTGGGACAACGAAAATCCTCTCGAATAGGTAAATTGCGCGCATGGGGATGATCGCCGGGCGGTTCCAGGGCATGCGCTCCGGGGACCCGGGAAAGTTGGCGGTGCTGATGGCGACCGCATTCGTCGACATGGTCGGCGGACTGATCGTCATCCCGCTCTTGCCGTTCTCCGCGAAAGGCCTCGGCGCGAACGGACTCAAGATCACGATTCTCGTCGCGGCATTTTCGGCGATGCAGCTCGTCAGCGCTCCCTTCTGGGGGCGCTTCTCCGATAAGTACGGGCGCAAGCCGTCGCTGCTCTGGGGACTTGGCATCTCCGGCGTCGCGTACATCGTCTTCGCGTTCTCCGGCTCGCTCTGGCTGTTGTTGCTTTCGCGACTGGTCCAGGGGTTGGGCGGCGGCACCACCGGCGTCATCCAGGCCTACGTCGCCGATTCGGTCGAGCCGGCAAATCGCGCGCGCGCGCTCGGCTGGCTCTCCGCAGCGACCAATACCGGCGTGGTGATCGGACCCGTCATCGGATCGCTCTCGGCGCACTTTGGCTTGCGTGCGCCGGGCCTCGTCGCCGCTGCGCTCTGCGCGATCAACATTTTTTTCGCCCAGCGGTTTCTCACCGAATCGCACGGCGCCGCCGCGCGGAAGCGGGCGATGACCGCACGTCCGCCGATGCGCGTCATCGAGCACGTTATCGCGCATCCGCTCGAGCCCGCCTCGCGGCTGATCCTGATTTACGCCGTCGCGCTCGGCGCGTTCTACGGAATCAACGCGATGTTGATTCTGTTTCTGGCCAAGTACTACGGGGTCACGCA
The DNA here is from genome assembly GCA_030948535.1 of Gemmatimonadota bacterium. Lineage (GTDB taxonomy): Bacteria > Gemmatimonadota > Gemmatimonadetes > Gemmatimonadales > Gemmatimonadaceae > JALZAE01. The sequence continues at coordinate 9,129 of JALZAE010000054.1, forward strand.
GGACACGATCTTCATCTTTTTTCTGTACGTCGGCACGCTGAACATCGTGCTGCGCATTCTCGTGGTCGGGCCGGTGGTGGATCGCTTCGGCGAAGCGCGCACGAGCCGGCTCGGCACCGCGCTCCTGGCGCTCGGCCTCTTTCTGATTCCCCTCACGCGCCCGCTCGCGCACGGTACCTGGTACACCTACCTGCCGATCGCGATGGCCGTCGGCCTGCTCCCGCTCGGCACGACGTTCTCCTTCCCAGCCGTCACCGCGCTGCTCTCACGCGTGGTGGGCGAGCACGAGCGCGGATTGTACATGGGCGTGCAGCAGACCTACGGCGGACTCGTTCGCGTCTTCTATCCGCTCTACGCCGGCTGGGCCTGGGACCATCTCGGCGACCGCGTTCCGTTCTGGACGTCGAGCGTTCTCGTGGCCAGCACGATGCTGCTGAGCTTGGGGATGCATGGGTATGTGCGACCAAAGACGGCGGAGACGGCGGTGCCGCTAGAGACGGGAGGGTAGCTGTTGAGGTGTTAGGTGTTGATGGCTCGAATCCAGATTCGGCGCCCTCAACACCTCAACACCTGGCACCGAACACCTAGTTCTTTGTTATCAGTCTCGCCCCGCGCTCATACGTGAAATACGCGTATCCCCACTCCAGCAACACACTCAGGCGATTTCGAAAGCCGGCGAGATAGAGGATGTGGAGGAAGAGCCAGAACCACCACGCGATGCGGCCCGCGATGGTGAAGCCGGGAAAGTTGGCGACCGCTTTGTAACGCCCGATCGTCGCCAGATCGCCCTTGTTGAAATAGTGAAATGGCTTCGTCGGCTCGCGGTCGATCAGGCGCCGGATGTTCTTGGCGGCCATGCGACCGGATTGGATCGCGCCCTGCGCGACGCCCGGTACCAACGTGCCGTCGTCCCGCTTCATTGCGGCCAGATCACCGACGACGAACACTTCGGGATGATCAGGTATCGAGAGATCGGGGAGAACTTCCACTCGCCCGACGCGATCCATCGGAGCGCCTAACGAGCGCACGACGGGCGACGCGACGTTGCCCGCCGCCCAAAAGACACTTCGCGCCGCGATCCGCTCGGTGCCGATCGAAACGGAGTCGGCCGCGACGTTCGTCACCGGCGAGCCGAGCCGGATCTCCACGCCGAGCTCCTCCAGGTCACGCTGTGCGCGCTTGGCGAGATGCTCAGGGAAGGCGGGCAGCAAACGCGGGCCCGCTTCGACCAGGATGATGCGCGTCTTGCTCGTGTCGATCCGACGAAAGTCTGCCGCGAACGAGTGGTGCGTGATGTCGGGAATCATTCCCGCGAGCTCGACGCCGGTCGGTCCACCCCCGACGATGACGAACGTCATCAGCGCATCGCGCTCTGCCACGTCGTCCGATTTCTCGGCGAGCTCGAAGGCGCTGAGAAAGCGATGGCGAACGAGGCGCGCGTCCTCGATGCTCTTGAGACCGGGCGCGATCGGCTCCCATTCCGGGTGCGCGAAGTACGAGTGGCGCGATCCCGTCGCCACGATCACGTAGTCGTACGGGACCTCGGTGCCATCGCCGAGCATCACCGCGCGACGATCGACGTCGATCCCCTTCACCTCGGCCATCAACACGGTCGTGTTGCGCTGTTTGCGCAGCAGATAGCGAATGGGTGACGCGATGTCGCTCGGCGCCAGCACCGCGGTCGCCACCTGGTATAGCAGCGGCTGAAAGACGTGATGGTTCGTTCGATCGATGAGGGTGACATCGGCGGCGGCGGCGCGCAGGACGCGCGCGGCATATAGTCCGCCGAAGCCGCCGCCGAGTACCACGACACGGGGTCGTGAGCTTCTGTTGGAGCGTTGCGTGGTGCTCATTCTGGCGTCCAATTACGCTGCTTGTCGTGAATGACATGCTAGGATACGACGTGAATCGCGCATCCAGCCCTTCCTGATGAATCAACGCTCGTCCCGGCCGGTTTCGCTCCCGACAATTCGATCGCCGCAGTTCATCGCCGCGGTCATCGTCGCGGTGCTCGCGTTCGTGCCCCTCGGCGCCAGAGGCGCCGTAGGCATGGCGTGGCTGCCTGGAACGGTAGTGGTGTTTGCCATCGCCGCGCTCGCCGTAGTGCTGACCCGGAACGCGCCCAACGCTTGGCGCGCGCCCGCGCTCCGCGACTGGTATGATGCGCGTCCACGGACGGCCGCCACAATCCTCGCCTTTCTCGCCTTCGCGACGTACGTGGTCGTCGCCTGGACCGTCTTCGACGCGTCGCCGCTGAACATCGACGAGCTGGCCCAGGTGGTCCAGGCCCGCATTTTTCGCGGCGGAGATCTCTGGCTGCCGGCATCACGGCACCCCGAGTTCTTCGCCGCATACCACATGGTGGACGTCGGTGGGAAAGTGTACTCGCAGTTTCCGGCCGGCGGTCCGCTGTTGCTCGCCGTCGGCGAGCTTGTCGGCACTCCGTGGATCGTGATGCCGCTGTGCGGCGCCATCGCGGTCGCCGCATTCGGCTGGTATCTCCGCGCCGCCGAGCCGAGGCCCAGTGTGGCGCTCGGCGCGCTGTTGCTGTTCGCGCTATCGCCGTTCGTCGCGTTCATGTCGGGCACGTACATGAATCACGTGTCGACGCTCGCGTGTCTGCTGGTGGGCGTCGCGGCGCTGGCGCTGCTCACGCGCACGCGCACGTCGCTCGGATCACACGCCGGGCTGGCGTTCGTCTGTGGCCTCGGCTTCGGATGCGCGGCGACCATCCGCCCGACAGATGCGTTGGCATTCGCGCTGCCGGCCGGGGTGTGGATGCTCGCGCGTGCCGTGCGCTACGCGCGCTGGAGCGACGTGGTCTTCGCCGGCGCCGGGGTCGCGATTCCCCTTGCGTTGCTCATGTGGGT
>JALZAE010000056.1 GCA_030948535.1 Gemmatimonadota bacterium
ACGCCGAACAGCGCCGCCAATCGTGTTGCGCGCACGGCGACGACGGGCCCGGCGGCGTCGGTGATCGAGCCCGCGCCCCGGATCAGTACGCCGGACATCTCGCGCATCAATCTCGATCGCGTGACCAAGGGCATCGACGACAGCGTTCGATCGCGCGTGGATTCCGCGGGGCGCACCGTGCGTCTCCAAGGCCCGACGTTCCAAACCAAGCGCCCGAACGTCATCGGCCGGCCTTAGCGCTCGCAAATATTACTTGGCGAACGAGGGCGGAATCGATTTCGATTCCGCCCTTTGTTGTGTGCGCGAAAGCTCAACTTTTCTCGCCGACATGCCGCAACTCATCAGGAGAGGTTTCGTCCGATCTCGCCGCTGAGGGAGCACCGTGCATAGGAAAACCGCCATCGATCTCGAGATCGAGCGCCGCATCGCCGACCGCGACCGGCTTCTGCTGCGGGCGCAGCGTTCCAGGGGAGTGACGGCAACGGCGACGGAAGTTGTTCCGTCCGCGGAGCTCATGATCCTCGTGCAGCGCGCCGCGCACCTCGAGCTCGCGCTCTCGCGCTACCTCGACGAGCAGTGGATTCGTGGCGCGACGCCCGAAGAGCTGATGCTCAATGCGCGCGACGCACTGGAGATGAACGACGACGACGTGCTGCGCCTCGAAGCCTGAGCCGCGGATGACTTGGCGACTAGCAACTGGACCGGCGCCTCGGCGACGGTCCTTTTTTCTTGCCGCAGATCGAAAACGACGACACAAAAGGCAGCCACGGATCTCCGCGGATCGACGCAGATAATCCAAACAGCCCAAAGGGGCTGACGCATTTCGTTGGTTGATTTATCCGCGCCGATCTGCGGAGATCCGCGGCTGCGTTGATCAGCGAGGGCCGATCGGCCGCTGCTTGTTTCCGAGGCACCGAGAGGATCTGCGGCATCACAGATGCGCGGCGAATCCTATAGTTTTGTCTGCCATGGCCACACGACTCGCGGTTGCTCCGCCGCCGCCGCCTCCGCTGCCTGGGTGGAGCATCGAGGACTCGCGGCTTCTCTACAACATAGAAGGCTGGGGCGTCGGGTTTTTCGACATCAACGAGCGGGGACACGCCGTCGTGCGCCCCGACAAGGCGAATCCGTCGCGCGAGCTCGATTTGTACGAGATGACGATGGACCTCGCGGCGCAGGGCATCGGCCTGCCGATGCTGCTCCGCTTCTCCGACATCCTTCGCTCTCGCATCGAGGCGCTCAACGCTACGTTCCGCCTGGCGATGAAGGAAAACGCCTTCGAGGGCGACTACACGCTGGTCTATCCCATCAAGGTGAACCAGCAGCGACACGTCGTCGAAGAGATCGTGCAGTTCGGCGCGTCGGTCGGGGTCGGACTCGAGTGTGGGAGCAAGCCGGAGCTTCAAGCCGTTCTCGCGCTCAGCGATGCGGCGCGGCACATGATCGTGTGCAACGGCTACAAGGACGAGGAGTTCATGCGCCTCGCCCTCATGGGCCAGAAGCTCGGCCACACCGTGTTCATCGTCATCGAGCAGGTGACGGAGATCGAGACGCTGCTACGCGTCGCCGATGACCTCGGCGTCGAGCCGACGGTCGGCGTGCGCATCAAGCTCGCCTCGGAAGGATTCGGCCGGTGGGCGGAGAGCGGCGGCGAGAAGAGCAAGTTCGGTCTCACCGCCAGCGAGCTCGTCCGCCTCATCGACATGCTTCGCGAGCGCGAGCGGCTCGGCATTCTCAAGCTGATCCACTTTCATCTCGGCTCGCAGATTACCGACATCCGCTACATCAAGGCGGGACTGCAGGAGGTCGCGCGCTTCTATGGCGAACTGCGCAGGATGGGCGTCGACGTCACGCACGTCGATGTCGGCGGCGGACTCGGCGTCGACTACGATGGCTCGAGCTCGACGGTCACGGCGAGTGTCAACTACTCGCTGCAGGAGTACGCCAACGACGTCATCTACACCCTGGCCGAAGCGTGTCGCGAGCACGAGCTGCCATTCCCTCACGTGATCTCCGAGTCGGGGCGCGCGCTGACGGCGCATCACGCCATGCTGCTGCTCAACGTGATCGATGTCGAATCGCAACAGGACGTGGCGCTCCCGCGCGTGGACGAGGACGACCACGCCATCCTGCACGAGTTGCTCGAGAGCTACGAGGGGATCTCCGCGCGCTCGGTGCGTGAGGTGTATCACGACGCCAGCTTTGCCAAGGAGCGCGCGCAGTCGCTGTTCAACAGCGGCGTGCTGTCGCTCCGTGGGCGGGCGACCGCCGAACAGCTGTACCTCGCGACCCTCAACGCCATCGCGCGCCTCGCTGCGAAAGATCGCGACGAGTACGAGGACATCATCGAAGAGCTCGAGGGCCGGCTCATCGATCGCTACTTCTGCAATTTCTCCGTGTTCCAATCGCTGCCCGACAGCTGGGCGATCGATCAAATCTTCCCGATCATGCCGATCCATCGATTGGAAGAGGAGCCCGTGAAGCGCGGCACGCTGCAGGATGTCACCTGCGATTCCGACGGGAAGATCGATCGCTTCGCCGGCGGCAAGCATGGCCGGCCGAGCCTCGAGCTGCATCCCTTCCGGCTCGGCGAGCCATACATCCTCGGCATCTTTCTCACCGGCGCGTACCAGGAGATCCTGGGCGATCTGCACAATCTGTTTGGCGACACGAACGCGGTGCACGTGCGTCTCGCCGCCGGCGGCGGCTACGAAGTGACAGATCTCGTCGAGGGCGACACGGTTACCGAGGTCCTCAACTACGTGCAGTTCCGCGCCGCGGACCTACTCCAGATCTTCCGCCGCAAAGTCGCGAACGCGAAGTCGATCACGCGCCAGGAAGCGAACATGTTCGTCGCCGAGTACGTGGCGGGCCTGGAGGGGTATACGTATCTCGAGGGGGACGATACGAGAGAGTAAGAG
>JALZAE010000057.1 GCA_030948535.1 Gemmatimonadota bacterium
GGTATGCCGGTTTTCGAGACCGGTGCGTTCAACCGCTCTGCCACCTGTCCTTGGAAAGCAGACTTCAGATGTCAGATGTCAGATGTCAGTTACTGCGTACCATCAACCGACAACCACCACTGACAACCACCACTGACAACCACCACTGACAACCACCACTGACAACCTCACCAACACCAACGAACTCAGGCGAGACCTCAATCCACTCATAGCACAAGTCGTCAGCCTCGGACGTCACACGTCAGCCATGGCAATCCGTACGCTTCTCTGTGGCTGACGACTGACGACTGTCGGCTGACGACTTGGTTTCAGAAATATCACCCGACGACGGGTGGCGTGTCAACGGAATCGCCCCGGCGCTTGCGAAAGAAGTCGCGCAGAATATCGCCGCACTCGGCCTCCAGTACACCGCCCTGCACCTCGGGCCGATGATTCAGTTTCGGGTGCCGCAACAGATCGCCGCGTGAACCAGCCATCCCCGCCTTCTCATCCCACGCACCGAAGACTACGCGCTGGAGTCGCGCCAGCACGATCGCGCCGGCGCACATCGCGCACGGCTCGAGCGTTACGTACAACGTGCAGTCGTCCAATCGCCAGCGGCGGAGCATCCGCGACGCCTCGCGAATCGCCAACAGCTCGGCGTGCGCGGTCGCATCCTGCCCGCGCCCGGTGCGGTTGGCGGCGGTCGCCAACGCGGCGCCGTCGCGGACAATCAGTGCGCCGACGGGCACATCGCCCTCGCTCGCCGCCGACGCCGCCGCGGCAAGCGCCTCGCGCATGAAGCGCTCGTCATCGGCCACGAGCGCGGTCGGCCTCACGCTCAACGTGCGACCGCGCTCGGCGCCGTGGTACCGGCCTTCTCGAAGGCCAGCGCGCCCTTCCCGTTCGCCGTCACCAGGATGTGATCGCCGTCGCCGAAGCGACCCTCGAGCACGGCCATCGCGAGCGGATTCTGAATCATCCGCTGAATCGCCCGCTTGAGCGGACGCGCGCCATACACCGGATCGTAGCCGTCGCTCGCCAGAATGTGCTTCGCCTCCGGACTCACCTCGAGCGTCATGCGGCGGTCCGCCAGCAGCTGTTCCATGCGCTTGAGCTGCAGATCGACAATGTGCGCGATCTGATCCATCCTGAGCGGACGGAAAACAACGATATCGTCGACGCGATTCAGGAACTCGGGCTTGAAGTGCGAGCGCAATGAGTTCAGCACCTGCTGCTCGGTCTGTGACCAGTCGCCGCCGGCGTTCTCCAGAATGAAGTGGCTGCCGATGTTCGACGTCATGATGATGACGCTGTTCCGGAAATTCACGGTGCGGCCCTGCGAATCGGTGAGACGCCCGTCGTCGAGAATTTGCAGTAGGATGTTGAACACATCGGGATGCGCCTTCTCGATCTCGTCGAACAGAATCACCGAGTATGGGCGCCGCCGCACCGCTTCAGTCAGCTGCCCGCCCTCCTCATACCCGACATAGCCCGGTGGCGCGCCGATGAGCCGCGCCACGGCGTGCTTTTCCATGTACTCCGACATGTCGATGCGCACCATCGCCTGCTCGCTGTCGAACAAGAATTCCGCCAGCGCGCGCGCCGTCTCGGTTTTGCCGACGCCTGTGGGCCCAAGAAAGATGAACGAGCCGATCGGACGATTGGGATCCTGCAGCCCGGCGCGCGAGCGGCGCACCGCGTTCGCGACCGCGCGCACCGCCTCGTCCTGACCAACGACGCGCTGCGCGAGCTGCTCCTCCAGCTTCGTCAATCGCTCGCGCTCGCTCTCCAGCATGCGGGACACGGGGATCCCGGTCCACCGCGCGACGATCTCCGCGATGTCGTCGGCATCGACTTCCTCCTTGAGGAACTGCGCGCCGCCGTCTTGCTGCTTCGCTTTGATCGCCGCCTCGGCCTCCCGCATCTTCCGCTCGAGCTCGGGGAGTGTGCCGTACTGGATCTGCGCCGCCTTCCCCAGATCGCCGACGCGTTGCAGCCGCTCCAGCTCCGTGCGCGCGACCTCGATCTGCTGCTTGATCTCCGCCACCTTGCCGAGCGTCGCCTTCTCCGCCTGCCACTGCGCTTTCATACCGGCGCTCTTCTCGCGCAGCTCCGCCAGCTCTCGCTCGAGCGCATCGCGGCGCTCGACGGCTTCGCGATCGCGCTCCTTCGCCAGCGCCTGCCGCTCGATCTCGAGCTGCATGATGCGCCGCTCGACTTCGTCGATCTCCTGCGGCATCGAATCGATCTCGATGCGAAGACGCGAAGCGGCTTCGTCGATCAGGTCGATGGCTTTGTCCGGCAGAAACCGGTCGCCGATGTAGCGATTGGACAGCGTCGCCGCGGCGACGATCGCGGCGTCGGTGATGCGCACGCCGTGGTGCACCTCGTAGCGTTCCTTGAGCCCACGCAAAATCGCGATCGTGTCCTCGACACTCGGCTCGCCGACATACACGGGCTGGAAGCGCCGCTCGAGTGCGGCGTCCTTCTCCACGTACTTCCGATATTCGTCGAGCGTGGTGGCGCCGACGACGCGCAGCTCGCCGCGCGCGAGCATCGGCTTCAGCATCTGGCCCGCATCCATCGAGCCCTCGGCCTTGCCGGCGCCAACGAGCGTGTGCAGCTCATCGATGAAGGTGATGAACTCGCCGCCGCCTTCGGTGAGCTCCTTGAGCACGGCCTTGAGGCGCTCCTCGAACTCGCCCCGGAAC
>JALZAE010000084.1 GCA_030948535.1 Gemmatimonadota bacterium
GACCTATACCGATCCATTTGGGCACCCGCTGACCTTCAAGGCGTCGCACTCCGATCGGCCGTATCTCGTCGCGGGCATCGCGGTCGCGGGCGCCGTCGTGATCTCGACCGCGATCGAGTCCTACTTCTTCGCGCGCAACTCCAAGGGCAACGCGCGGGCGCTCTCGGTGTCGCTGCTGCCGGCGCCATCCGGAGATGCGCTCGCACTGCGCGTCTCGATCCGCAACTGACGCCGCGTCACGCGCGCGCTATAGTGCGCCGCTCGCGGGGCAGACGACCTCCGTTCCCATCGTGGATCCGGGCAGGTCGCCCAAGCCGCTCAAGTCCGCGGTCACGCACGACGGCCCGGCGAACAATGTGCCCAGTGCAAAATTTCACTTCGAGACCGCCGCCGTGGCCAAGGCCGGCAAGGATCTGGGCAAGATCTACGGCGTCATCGGATGGGGATTCGACGTGAGCGACAAGAACAAGCTGACCGCGCACACGGTCTCCTTTTTATCCACCGCTGGCACCTCGTTCACCGACTCGGTCGACGCCTGGAATGCGCAGGCCGCGGGGCCGGAGGCGAATCGCATGGTAAAAGATCAGCAGAAGCTCGGACCGCTCAAGTGATGAGCGAGGTCGGTCGTCGGTAGTATGCGGCGACAGACTCCAAGCGGCGGCCCTTGCAGATCCGCGCCATCATCGTTCCCCAGCCGCGGTGACCGGAGTTGCTGTCAGTCCGTACGGCGGCATCATCTTGCGCGGGGTCGGCCAGAGCTCGTCCACTGTGTCCCCGGAATACAGGCGCCCGTTCTTCATCACGTACCGCACCGAGTTCGAGTTCCGAATGTTGTCGAGCGGGTTGCGATCCAACACGACGAGGTCGGCGAGCTTGCCGGCCTCGAGCGAGCCCAGATCGCCGTCGAGTCCGAGCGCCTGCGCGCCGTTGATCGTGGCCATACGAACCACGTCGTACGGCGTCATTCCGCCAGACTGTATCGACCAGAGCTCCCAGTGATAACCGAGCCCCTGGAACTCGCCGTGACTGCCGACGCCGATGCTGCCGCCGGCCTTCACGATGTCGTTGGCGATCTTCGCCGTCTTCGAGAAGATGTACTCATCCTCCATGAACCAGCCCCCGGGCCCCGCGCCGACGCCCTGGCCGCGGCGTCGCGTCTTGAAGGCGAGCTCCTCGTACGGCATGAAGCGGCGCACCTTCGCGTCGGTGAACGGCTGCTCGCGCTCGAAGTAGAACTCCTCCGCCCAGGGTCCGCCGTACTGCACGAGCAGCGTTGGCGTGTACTCGATGCCTGAGCGCGCATACGCCGTCACCACGTCCTTGAACAGCGGGACCGTTGGCGTCGCATGCTCCTGCGCCGGATAGCCGTCGAGCAGCATGGTGAGGTCGTACTTGGTGTCGATGCCGCCCTCCGTGGTGGGCATGAGCCCCTGCTCCTTTGCGGCCATGATCACCCACTGACGGGTTTGGCGATTTCCCTTCACGTACATCTTGATGAATTTGGTGTCCCAGTACTTGCTGTAGCGCTTGAGCACCGAGCGCGTCTGCTCCAAGTCGCGCAACGGCTCGAGCCAATACCCCACGCCTGTGGCGGTCGAATAGATGCGCGGCCCGACCATGCGCCCCGCTTCTACCTCATCGCCGTACGTGACGACATCGCTCGACCCCGTTTGCGGATCGCGTGTCGTCGTGACGCCGTACGCGAGGTTGGCGAGATACATCCAGGGCTGCTGCTTGTGGACGCTCCACGCCGGCCACATGTGCGAGTGCGTATCTACGAATCCGGGTACGATGGTCTTGCCCGTCACATCCATCACCTTTGCGCCGGCCGGCACGTCACCCCGCTCGCCGACCCGCACGATGCGATTGTCGCGGATCACGATGTCGGCGTTCTCGATGATCTCGTGATCGCGCGCGGCATTCATGGTCACGACACGAGCGCCGCGAAGCACCATCGTGCCGCGCGGCGTGTCACGCGGGACACGGACGCTCACCAGCAGCTCACTCGCGTTGAACTGTTTCTTCGAGAGCGAGTCGACCCGCGCCTTGCCCAGCGCGGTCGTGTCCTTGAGAAGCAGCTTCTTCTGCGCGTCGAGCGCGCGATCGAAGGCGGCCGCGGAGTCGAGGTCGTACGTGAAGAGCGTGCTCCCGAGCGACCACACCACCGACTTACCGTCCGCGCTCCACGTTGAGAACTCGCCGCCGACGTCGGTGAGCCGGCGCGCCGGCACCGTGCTCGCCTTCGGATCCTGAATGGAGATGACCGGCGCTTCCCCGCCGAGCTGAGGCACCGTGACCACGTACACATCGTAGCCCGACTGCACCAGCGCTTGATCGCCTGCCGGGCCCATGCGTGCTCGCTCCGGTGCTTTGCCTTTCTCCTCGTCGAGCAGTACCGGCGCGGTCACGCGAAGATGCTGCTTCAGGTCGGTGCCGTCCCAGCGAATACTCACCAAGCCGCTGTCGCTCGCCCACAGGTAGATGCGGTTCGGGTCCCTGGTGAAG
>JALZAE010000115.1 GCA_030948535.1 Gemmatimonadota bacterium
CGCCGCGCGGCCCGGCGCGCGTACCGCTCTTCGGCGCGAGCTGGGCACCGGGCACATGTGAAGAAGGTGCAACGGGAACGCGCAGCGTCCCCGTTCCCGTAGAAAGCTGGGACGAGTACGTCCGCACCTTCGGCGCCTTCGAGGGGCCCGGCCTGCTGCCGTACGCCGTCGCCTCGTTCTTCGAGAATGGCGGCGCGCGCGCGTACATCGTGCGCATCGTGCACGAGTACTTGCTGCCCGATGGGACGCACGACGAGGCGAGCAACGCCCTTGGGATCGCGACCGCGCGAGTGAAAGGACTGCTCGCGTCGGCGTCGGGCGGCGACACGGAGATATGGCTGCGCGCGCGCGACGAGGGCGCGTGGGGCAACGCGCTGCGCGCCACGCTTTCGTTTCGCACGCGGCCGCTGGCGATTCCCACCACGGCCTTCACCGCCACGGGTTTCGTCTTCGAGCGCGGCGTCGACATCGTCGCCGGTGCGGTGATGCGCCTCGACTACGGCTTTGGCGCGCTCACGATCGCGCGCGTGGCGCGCGTGTGGGAGGAGTGGCATCCCGAGCGGGCGGTGATCGAGCGGCATGCGTCGTTCGAGGCGCCGGTGCCTCTCGCCGTGCTGCGCACGGAGCTGGTCGAAGGCGTGCTCGATGTCGACGACGGCGATGGACGCGCGGAGCGCCACGAAGGACTCGGTCTCGCATCGTCGCATCCGCGGTGGCTGGCGCGCGTGCTGGTGGAGGAATCGCGGCTACTCTATCCGGGCGAGAACATCGAGTTGCCCGCCGGCGACCCGCGTCGCGCATGGGACGACGGCCGCGATCTGGTGATCGACCCGCTCCTTCCCGACCACAAGACGGACAGCTTCGCATCGCCCGCGCTCGATCCGGTCACGCTGAAATATTTGCCGGCCGGGAACCGGTATCGCGATCTCGTTCCGGAAGATTTTTTCGACGACCGCTGGGTGGTCGGCGATGAATGTCCCGGCGACGGCGTGCACTCGCTGGTGCAGATCTCCGATCTCTCGCTCGTCGTCGCGCCCGATCTCTACTCGCCGAGACCGATCGCGCCGGTAGAACCGGTGATCGACGAGGGGGGCGCCGGCTCGGAATTCTGCGAGTGCATCGAGCCGGTGATCGAGACGCAGACGCCGCCGCCGGAAGATCTCGACGGGCTCCTGCTCGACCCGGCCACCGACCTCGCGGCGATCATCGAGCTGCAGCGCCGGTTGATCGAGCTGGCGACGTCGCTCGAGTCGTTCGTCGTGTTGCTCGATGTGCCGCCGGGCTTGAGCCAGCGACGGATGCTCTACTGGCGCGAGCGGCTTCACGCGATGTACTCGGCCGCCTATCACCCGTGGCTCCTGGTGTCGCGCGCGGACGACAAGCGCGACGTGCCGATCGCGGTGAACCCCGCCGCCGTCGCCGCCGGGATCATCGCGCGGCGCGAGATCACCCGCGGCGTGCAGTACGGTCCGGCGAACGAGATCGCGATCGGAGTGTTCGACGTCGCCGACCACGTCTCTCCGGCGCGTCACGACGAGCTGCATCAGAACGCGATCAACGTGTACATCCGCGAGCGCGACGGTGCGCGCCTCACCGCCGCGCGCACGCTCTCGCCCGATCCGAGCTATCGACAGCTGAGCGTGCGCCGGTTGATGACCATGCTGCGCCGCGTGCTCTATCGCCAAATGCAGTGGGCGGTGTTCGAGCCGAACGACTCGCGGCTGCGCGGCGACATCCGCAATCAGCTCGACGCGTTTCTGCGACAGCTGTTCAAGGCCGACGCCTTCGCCGGCGCGCGCGCCGAGGATGCGTTTTTCGTCCGCTGCGACGATGAGCTCAATCCGCAATCGGTGGTGGACCAGGGCCGGCTCTACGCGTACGTCGGCGTCGCTCCCGCCGAGCCGCTCGAGTTTCTCGTGCTGCAGATCGCCCGCGACGGCGACGGCACCCTTCGCGTGCAAGGCTGACGATGGTCCTCGATCCGAATCGCGCGCTCATCTCGACGTTCAACTTCCGCGTCGCGCTCAACCGGACCGCCGGCGGCGGTGGCGGGGGCGCCGGGGTCAGTGCGGGCATCTCTCTCAGCGCGAGCGCCAGCGCGTCGATCGGCGGCGGCGCGGGGATCAGTGCGAGCGCGAGTGCCAGCATCGGCGTGGGCGTCGGCGTCGGCGGCGCGTCGGGACAACTCGGCGATGGCGGCTTTCAGGAATGCAGCGGGCTGCAGGTCGAGATGGATGTGTACGAGATCAATGAGGGCGGCCGCAACGATGGCGTCGTGCGTCTGGCCGGCCGCGGCAAGTACATGCCCATCGTGCTCAAGCGCGGCATGCTATATCCGCGCGGCGGCACCGCGGTAAACGATCTGTGGGGATGGCTGCAGGGCATTCTCTCCGGCCAGCGTCCCATCGTGCGCTACGACGGCGTGATCGAGGTACTCGACGCGGCGAGCGGCAAGGTCGTCGCCACGTGGGTGTTCGACCGCGGTCTGCCGGCGAAGGTGATGGGTCCATCGCTCAACGCGAAGACGGGCGAGATCGCCATCGAGGAGCTGACGATCGCTCACGAAGGCCTGCGGCTGAGGATCTGACCCATGTCCTCACTCGAGAAGGCCAAGTTGATGGAGATCGACGAGAACGGCGTTGAAGGCGCGGAGATTCCCGTGCAGTTCAACCCGCAATCGCTCAAGCTGTCGCTCGCCAACAAGGTTCAGACGCAGGAGACGCTCAGCCAGCAGGTGACGCAGTCGATCGGGATGACGTCCAACACGCTGTCGTTCGAGCTCCAGTTCGACACGAGCGACGAAGGCGATACGGATGCTCCGGTCTCCGTTCGCACGCGCACCGCGGCGATCGAGCGCTTCGTGTTGCCGGGACCGAACGGAAACAAGAAGCAGCGGCCCCCCAAGGCGCGCTTCGTCTGGAAGGATTTGCGACTCGATGGAATCATCGAGGATCTCTCGATCGATTTCGACCTGTTCGCCGCCGACGGAACGCCGCTGCGCGCGAAGATGTCCGTCACGTTGAAGGCGCAGGATCAGAAATATCAGCGCGGTCTGATCGGTCCCGGCGCGAACACGGCCGGCGGCGCGCGTCCGCCGGGCGCGAGCAGTGCCGGTCCCGGGAGCTTTGGTTTCAACGCGAGCGCGGGTGTGAGCGCGAGTGTCGGCGTCGGTGTGAGCCTTGGCGCGAACGTCAGCGTTGGCGCGAGCCTCACCGACAGCACGCGGCTCGCGCTCTCCGGCGAATCGGCGGCGGAGTTCACGGCGCGGGTCGGACTCGATCCCACGGCGTGGCGCGGCGTGACTTCGGGCCTCGACAGCACGCTCTCGCTCAAGGGCGGTGCCGAGGTGGATTTCAACGCGTCGCTCTCCTCAGGGGCGGGCGTCGGCGTCACCATCGGTGTCGAAGCAGGCGCCTCCGCGTCGCTCGAAGCGTCGTTCGGCCTGGATGCCCGCGGCGCCGTGCCGACGCCGGCCGGCATCGCGCTCGGCGGCGCCGGCGCATCGGCGGGGTTCGCGCTCGCATCGGCAGGCGGCGTTACGGCGGCGATGGAGACGGTCAACATTCTCAAGGCCGGCAATGCCGCCGCCGCGACCAAGGATGCGTTTGGCGCGACCGCCGGCAACAGCACCGCGGCCGCGGCGCTCGGCACGGTGAATGGAAGCGCGACGAGCGGCGCATCGACGGTGGGCGGGCAATCACCGAGCGCGACACCGGCGCCGCCGGATCAGTCACGCACACCGCTCGCGCTCTCCGGACTTCCATCGGCAACAGCGCAAGCAGCGGCGGCGCCGGCACCGGCGCCTCCGGTGGCCGATCCGCGCGCGACCTCGTTCGGGTTTGGCGTGCCACTGCGGCCGCGCATCGGGGGCGCGGCCGAGGCCCGACGCGGAACGCTCAGCGGACAGATTCCGCTGCGGCCAAACGTGCGCGCAAGCGACGTGCTCGGCCCGGCGATCGATCCGACGGCGGCGCCGTGGACGCATCTCCCCGTCGACGCCTCACGCGACGTCGCCGACGCCGCGCAGCGTACGCGCCGGCCGACACGCCCCTGCGGCTGCATGGGCGCGTGCAGTCACGGAGCGCCGCGATGACGGTGCACGTCGACGAGATGACGACCAGCGTGGAGACCGAGCACGCCGCGCCGGCCGCCGCGGCCGCATCGCGCCAGGATTCGCCCGCCGAGCG
>JALZAE010000116.1 GCA_030948535.1 Gemmatimonadota bacterium
CCCGTCGGCGACGGAGGCGCCGTCACTGGTGCGCCACCGGCTCGGCGAGCAGCTGCTCGATCAACGTGCGGTTCGCGGGCGAGCTCCAGTCGGCGCTGCCGATCATCTTCTTGCGGATCGTCCCGTCGCGCCCGATCACGAACGTCTCCGGCACGCCGGTGGATTGATACAGGTCCTGGATCGTGTCGCTCGTGTCGTGCAGCACCTCGAAGCTGAGCGCGTGCTCGCGCAGGAATGCCCGAATGAGGTCGCTCGGATTGCGCGTACGGTGATCGATGCTCACCCCGATCACCCGCAGCCCTTTGGGGCCCAGCGCTTGGTGCAGCCGCTCGATCGCGGGCATCTCGATCACACACGGCCCGCACCACGTGGCCCATATGTTGACCAGCAACACCTGGCCTTTGTAGTCGGCGAGCGTCCGCATCGTGCCAGGCTGAATACTGCTCGCGCCCTCCGGGCTGTACGACTGGATCACCTTGCCCGAGAATGACGGCGCCATCGAGCCGACGGAGACCGGAAAGAGCTCCGATCCGAGATAGTGCGTCGCGCCGAGCGCGCCGCCGGCGAGCACCAGCACGATCGCACCGACCACGGCCCATTGCTGCCGGACGGTCACGCCGTCTCCGAGCAGAGCGCGCGCAGCGCGGCGATCTCGGCCACCGGATTCTTCGAGCTGAAGATCGCGTTGCCGGCGACGAAGGTGTCGGCGCCGGCGCGCCAGACGCGCGTGATCGTGTCGCGTCCGATTCCGCCATCGACCTCGACCGTCGCGCTGCTGCCCGCGGCGTTCAACATCATCCGCGCGCGCTGCACCTTGTCGATCGAGTGCTCGATGAAGCGCTGGCCGCCGAATCCCGGATCCACCGACATGATCAGCAGCAGATCGAGGTCGCCGGCGACTTCCTGCACCATGTCGAGCGGAGTCGATGGATTGAGCGCCACACCGGCAATGAGCCCGATCGACTGGAGATGCTCGAGCTGCCGGTGCAGGTGCGGCGCGACTTCGGCGTGAATGGTGATGCCAGTCGCGCCGGCCGCGGCGAAATCCTCGAAGTAGCGCTCGGGCTCCACGACCATCAGATGACAGTCGAGCGGCAGCTCGGTGCATTTGCGCACCGTCTCGATGACCTTCGCGCCAAAGGTGAGGTTCGGCACGAACCGGCCATCCATGACGTCGATGTGCAAGCAATCCGCGCCGCCCTCTTCCATGCGCGCGATGTCGTCGGCCAGCCGCGCGAAATCCGCGCTGAGGAGCGACGGCGCAATACGCACGCTCACGGAACGGCGCGTCCGGCGATCGTGAGATTGACCGGCGTGCCGGGCGACACGGTGCGTCCCGACGCCGGGTTTTGCGTGACGACGGAATTCGGCTGCAGCGCGCTGCCGGAATCGATCGAGATCTTGCCGACGGCGAGTCCGAGCTGCGTGATGCGATTGCGCGCGTCGGGATAGCTCTGTCCGACGACGTCGGGCACCTCCACCGAGCTGGGCCCTCGGCTCACCATGAGATCGACCGTCGAGCCGATCGGCACGCGCACGCCCGCGACGGGTTGGGTCGCCAACACCTGGCCGCGGGAATGGCCGCTCGCCTCCTCCAACACTTCGCCCACCTCGAGACCCGCTGCCTCGAGCGCTTGCCCGGCCTCGGCGCGCGTCATGCCGACGACCCGCGGGATCGGCGCTTGGCGTTGGCCCAAGCTGACATCGAGCACCACGCGCGCGCCCTTCGGCATCACGGAGCCCGGCACCGGATTCTGACCGAGCACTTGGCCCGGCGCCGCCGTCGCATGGTAGCGCGACTCACCCTTGGCCGGAGCAAATCCGGCATTGGTGAGACGGCGCTCGGCGTCGTCGTACCGGATGCCCATCACGTTCGGAATCTTGTTGTCGTTGCTGACGAGCCGCGACGGAAAGACGAAGAGCACCACGATCACGTAGGCGACGAGAAATCCGCCGATGCCGATTACGAGGAAGGGGATCGCGCGGCGCGCGAACACGGGCAGGTTCATCGGCACGCGCTCACGCGGCGCTCCGTCTCAGGCGCGCGGCGAAGGCGCCATCGGTGCCATGGCGCTGCGGCAGCACGCGCAGACGGCCGGCATCGAGCGCGGTCGCGGGCACGGTGCCGTCCGGTGGCGGCTCGAGCGTCCAGTCCGGCGACTCCGCGAGAAAGCTCTCGATCTGCGCGTCGTTCTCCTCGGGCTCGAGCGAGCAGGTGCTGTAGATGAGCAGCCCACCCGGTTTCACGACGGCGGCGGCGGCACGAACCATCGCGCGCTGCATCGCACCCATGACGGCGAGGTCCGAGACCTTGAGGCGCCAACGCGCATCAGGATGGCGACGAAAAGTTCCGGTGCCGGTACAGGGCACGTCGATCAGCACCGCATCGACCGGTGCGATTGATGGCGTGCGTGCATCGGAGACGAAGGCGATGAGATTTTTCGCGTCCACGCGGCGGAAGTTGTCGGTCATCCGAGCGACGCGCGAGGGGGCGCGATCGCCACAGAGAACGATGCGCGCCGTCCGCGCAAGCTCGAGCGCCTTGCCGCCTGGCGCCGCGCACAGGTCGGCGACGACGCTGTCGGGTGCGACAGCGGCATAGCGCGCGACGAGCGTCGCCGCGGGATCCTGAACGAAGAACAGCCCCTGCTTGAACGCGCCGAGCTCGCGCAGGGCGACGCCGTGCGGCAGCGTGATGGAATCGGATACGAGCGGAGCTTCCTCGCCGTGGATGCCGGCGCTCTCGAGCGTGGCCTCGAGCTGCTCACGCACGATGCCGAACGGTCTGATGATGATTGGCGCCTCGACGTTGTTGGCGGCCAGCAGGCGCTCGGTCTCATCGGCCCCCCATCGTCCGACCCATCGCGCGACGAGCCACCGCGGATGCGAATAGGCGAGCGCCAGGGCGTCGACGGGATCCGTCGGTGGCGCGATGGCGATCGCGTCACGCTCCCGATCGACGCGGCGCAACACGGCGTTGGCGAGCTTGCTCGCGCCGAGTCCGTGGCGCGACTTGCTGAGCTCGACGGTTTGCGCGATGGCGGCGTAGGCGGGCACGCTCCCCATGTGCAGCAGCTGATAGACACCGAGCCGGAGCAGGTCGATGAGATCGGGATCGAGCCGTGCCAGCCCGCCGCGCACGCGCTGCGAAAGCACGGCGTCGAGCATCGCGCGCTTGCGCAGCATGCCGTAGACGAGCTCCTGCGTCCACCGCCGGTCGCGCGCGTCGAGCCCCCGTGCGCGTGCGTCGAACGCGGCGTCGAGCATCTCGCCGCGCCGCAAGTCGGCGCACAACTCTGCCGCCGCCCGTCGCGCCTCCGTCACACTCCCGGCGACCACGCTGTGTGCTGATTGCTGCATGGGGGAAAGATAGTGGGGCGGGTGCGGGGTGCGGGG
>JALZAE010000513.1 GCA_030948535.1 Gemmatimonadota bacterium
GTGGGGGCGTTGGCATCGGCAGTTGAGGACACGCCGACGGAGAGCCGGGTCTGGATGGCGGACCGAATTCGAAGCGAAGGCAAGCAGCACTGACGGCAGTACGAGATGTCAGACGTCAGATGCCAAATGTTCAGTGCTGTTCCTCGCCCGCCTGACCCCGACGACCCCTCCTAGGCTTCTCGATCGCGCCGCACCAGCACTTTCTTGCCTTTGATCTTCGTCGCCTTGAGCGCGGCGATGATGTCGTCGGCGATCTCTTCGGGCACTTCCACGACCGAAAACTTTTCCGTGATCTGGATGGCGCCGATCGCGCTGGCGTCGATGCCGACTTCGTTGGCGATCGCGCCGACGAGGTCACCCGGGCGCACGCCCGCCATGCGCCCCGCGCCGATATAAAGCCGGGTCACGTCCCACTCGACCGGCTTGCGCGCCGAGCGCTCGCGGGTGGGGCGATCGCGCGGTGAGCGCTCGCGCGCCGGTCGGTCGCGCGCTGGACGCTCGCGGCTGGTGCGATCGCGCTCGCGAGGCGGGGACGCGGTGGGAATGTCCTTCTCCTCGGCGTCGGCCGGCGCGAGCGCCTGATGCGCCAGGCGCACGGCGGCCGTCGCGATGTCCATCAAATCGAACTCGGCCGCCAGCGATTCGACGACGACGCGGAAGTGATCGAGGTCATCCGAGAGCAACGATTCGCGCAGCGCGCCGCGCGTGATGTCGAGTCGGCGGGCGCGCAGCTCGGCAACCGTCGGCACCGACGCGATGACGATCTTCTGTCCCATCACCTGCTCGATGTTGCGCAGCAGGCGGTGCTCGCGCGGCTCGGCGAGCGTGATGGCGACGCCTTCTCGTCCCGCGCGTCCGGTGCGGCCGATGCGATGCACGTACGCCTCGGGCGCGGACGGCACGTCGTAATTCACGACGTGTGAGAGATGCTGGATGTCGAGTCCGCGCGCCGCGACGTCCGTGGCGACGAGCAGATCGGCGGAGCCGTCGCGCACGCGGCGCATGACGCGATCGCGCGCCTCTTGCGACATGCCGCCGTGCAGCGCTTCCGCGCGGTAGCCGCGCGCGTTGAGCGTCTCGGTCAGCTCATCGACCTCGGTGCGCGTGCGGCAGAAGACGATCGCCGCGGTCGGTCCTTCCATGTCGAGCACGCGGCCGAGCGCGGCGAGCTTATGCGCGCGCGGCACGATGTACGCCGTCTGGCGCACGCGAGGCATCGTCCCCGCCGCCGACGCCTCGCGCACGATGTTGACCTGGACCGGATCGTTCAGGTGCTGGCGCGCGATGGTGGCGATGCGCGGTGGCATCGTGGCCGAGAAGAGCGCGGTCTGCGGCTCGCCGGGAATGGCGTCGAGAATCGCTTCGAGGTCATCGGCGAAGCCCATGTCGAGCATCTCGTCGGCCTCGTCGAGCACCACGAATTTGATACCATCGAGCGACATCGTACGCCGGCGGATGTGGTCGAGCGCGCGCCCCGGCGTGGCGATGATGACGTCGACGCCGCGTTTGAGCGCGCGCAGCTGCACTTCTATCGACGCGCCTCCGTAGACGGGGAGCACGCGCGTGCCCAGGTCGCGTCCATATTTGTGCACCGCCTCGGCGACCTGCATCGCCAGCTCGCGCGTCGGCACGAGCACGAGCGCCGACGGCTTCGCCGCACCTGGAACAGAGATCCGCTGCAGCATCGGCAGCGCGAAGGCGGCGGTCTTTCCGGTTCCCGTCGCCGCTCTGCCGAGCAGATCGCGCCCGGCGAGGAGGGGCGGAATCGCTTCGCGCTGGATGGGCGTCGGCTCTTCGTAGCCGAGCGCGATGAGCGTGGGAAGCATGCGAGGGTCGAGGCCCAGCGTGGCGAATCCGCCGTCGATCGTCTCGGTCATCTCGCGGCTCTCGCCGATTTCTTCGTCAATCATGTCTTCGATCTCGGCAAGCAGCGGACCAGGTACGGCAAAGGCGTACGCGTCGCTTCGCTTGGTCGTGACGGTCGCTTGGAAATCTATCGCCCGCGCCGGGCCGATGCGATGCGCACAGGTACTCAGGCCCGCAACTTCGGCGCGCTCGATGCGGAGATCAGTGGCAGACGCACGGTGCACCTGGTGCCCGTGCCCGGTACGCTGTCGACCGTGACATCGCCGCCGAGCAAATGCACGAGGTGCCGCACCACGGTGAGGCCGAGACCTGTTCCACCCACGCGACGCGTAAGGTTCTGCTCCACCTGCCAGAATGGATCGAAGATGTGCTCGATGTGCTCGATCGGGATGCCGATGCCGCTGTCGGCGACATCGAACACGACCCATTCGCCATCGAGATGGGCGCGCATGCTGACGCTGCCACTCTCGGTGAATTTCACGCTATTGGCCAAGAGATTGAGGAGCACCTGCCGCACCTTTCGGCGGTCGGTGCGCATCGGCACCGGGTGGTCCGGGAGCTCGACGATGAACTCGAGTCGCTTGCGACGCGTCAGCGGCTGGATGAGCGCAACGGTCTCGTCGATGACTTCGGCGAGCTCCGCGCTCTCGACCGACAACGTCTCGTGTCCCGTCTCGAGCCGCGCGAAGCTGAGCAGCTCTTCGACGAGGAGCAACAGGTGCTCGCCGCCGGACTTGATGCGGTCGATCTGCTCTTTCTGGACCAGCGTGAGTGCGCCGAACACGTCATCGACGAGCAAGTCGGCATAACCCAGAATCGCGGTCAGTGGCGTGCGCAGCTCGTGGCTCATGGTCGCGAGAAAATCGGCCTTGGCCTGATTGGCTTCCTGCGCCATCTCATAGAGACGGGCATTGTCGACCGCCAACGCCACGCGCCGGGCCGCCTCCTCCGCGACATCGACATCGGCCTGCTCATAGCGGCGCCACTCGGCACACGACACCAGCGACAGCACGCCGACGACGCGTCCGCGAGCGACGAGCGGCGACATGATCACCGACCGCGGCGCCAGCTGCGTCATCGCCTTTTTTCGCGCCGGCGTGTCGCACTCGGCGTCGAGGAAATCCGGCGTCACCACAGAGTAGAGCACGGTGGCGCCGCCGCGGAGCACTCGGCCCACGCCCTCGGTGGACGATGCATTCGGCACGAGATCGAGCAGTTGGCGCACCAATCCATCGGCCGCGCTTCCGTCGTGATGGGCGACCGCGACGCGCTGCGCCGCTCCATCTTGATCGATCAGATCGATCACACAACAGTCGGCGAAGCTTTCTACGCAGTGCAGCGCCACCGCCCGCACGACCGACCCCACATCCAGCGCCGACGTCGTTGCGTTGCCGACTTCGGCCAGGAACCGGCGCTCGACCTCGGCACGCTTTCGGTCAGCGACGTCGCGAAAGTAGACGGAGACCCCGGTCGGCGATGGATACATGAGCGCATCGATCCACAGATCGCGGACCGGCGAGCGTCCCTCGTAATGAACGGTGACGCGCTCCCGTGCCGCGCGCTCCATCGCCCGATGCGCCTCGCTATCGCGCAGGTGCGGGAAGACCTCGAGAATGTGGCGACCGAGGAGATCGGAGCGCTGGCGTTGCCACACTTCTTCGGCGTGGCGGTTCACGTAGGTAAATCGCCACTCGTGATCGAGGGCGAAGAAGGCATCGGTGATCGTCTCGAGGATGTCGGCGAGATTCGGCCGTGCGGAAACATCGGCGCGCGCGGCGGCGGGCGGCGGCGTGGGCGTCTCTTCCCCGCGGGCGGGAGAAGCGAGCGGATTATCCGTGTGCGGGACGTGCGACTGCGACTGCCGTGATCCACCGCCGTACTGATCCATTGCGCTCCTGCTCGGCCGAGCGACGAAGACCGATGTTATCACCAGGCGCCAACGGACGGAATGGCGACCCGCGCTTGGCGATGGCCCGCAGTCCCCGGCAAACGCAGATCCTGTTTACGCGGCGGCGCCCCGGGCGCATCTTCGGACGATGCCGCTCTCCACCCGCGCCCGTGACCCAATCCTTCGCGAAATCGCTCTTGCGATCTGGACGCTTTTCCCCGAGTGCTTGATTTGCGGTGCTTTGATCGCGCGCTTCGAGGATGCCGACATTCGGATCCATTCACATCGCGCCGTGCATCGTGGACAGTGCCCTTCGGGGCGGAAACCGCCGCGCACCGAGGCGAAGCCGAGTGATTAGCGGATGCCCGCGGCAGCGCTCGGGCGACCGCGGGCGTCTGCGCCAGTTGCGTACGGCTTGATGGGCCGTTGATCTTCCCGATCTCCGCACTTCAGCAAGATCCGCATTACGCCGGAGTGCCATCCGCAAACCGGTAATCCCGTCCGCGGATCGCCACCAGGAACGTCGGCACCAGATAGAGCGTGATCGGCGTCGACATCGCCAGGCCCCCGATGACTGCGAGCGCGAGCGGGCGCTGAAGCTCGCTGCCGGCGCCGAGCCCGAGCGCGAGCGGTAGCAGCCCGAACAGCGTGCAGAGCGTCGTCATCAAGATCGGACGCAGTCGCACGCGCGCCGCTTCGCGGATCGCCACCTCGAGCGTCTCCCCCTCGGTGCGCATGCGATGCCGCGTGAAGTCGAGCAGGATGATGCCGTTCTTCACGATCAGGCCCACCAGGAGAATCAGGCCCATCAAGCTCGACACGTTGAGCAGCGAGTGCGTGATCCAGAGCAGCGTCATCGCGCCGACGAAGGAGATCGGCGCGGCGACAACGATCACCAGCGGCTCGATGAACGACTGGAACTGAATCACCATGATCGCGATCACGCTCACGGTCGCCAGCGCGAGCACGATGAGCAGAGCATGAAACGACGCCTGCTGATTCGCGTATTGCCCGCCAATCTCCAGGCGTACGCCGGCCGGCGGCGGATTCTGCGCCAGCGCCCCCTTCACGTCGGTGACGACGCTGCCGAGCGCGCGATTGCTGACGTCGGACGTCATGGCGATCATCTGCTGCTGGTTCTCGCGATTCAGCTCGGCGCGTGACTCGGTCGGCGCGATGGTGGCGAGCGCCGAGAGCGGCGTAGCGGAACGTGTCTTCGAGTTGACGATCGGAAGCGACGCCAGGCCGGCCGGATTGAAGCGCACCGAGTCCGGCGCGCGCACGCGCACGTTGATCGAACGATCGTCGAGACGAACCTGGCCGGCCTGCACGCCGAGCATCGCGCCGCTGACGGTCGTGCCGACTTGATCGGGATCGAGCCCGGCGCGGCTTGCTTCGGCGGAGTTGATCCGCATCAGCATCTCGGCCGCCGGCTCGCTGACGCCGTTGTAGAAATCTTCCACGCCGTCGACCTTCGCGATTTTCGGCTCGACTGATTTCGCGTAGCTCTCGAGCGTCGCGAGCTGGTCGCCGAAAAGCTTGATCTCGACCGGCTTCGCCGCGCCGGCGAGATCGTTGATGACGTCCGAGAGAATCTGCACGAACTCGATGCGGAGCCGCGGCGCGGCGGCGTTGATCTTCTTTCGTACGTCGTCGATGATCTCGAAGCTGGAGCGCGATCGATCGCTCTGCGGCTTGAGCCGCACGACCATGTCGCCGCGATTCTGCAGCGTCGCGAACAGTCCAAGCTCGGCGCCCAAGCGGCGCGACGTGCCGACGATCTCAGGCTCCTGCGCCAGAATCTGTTCGGCGATGTGCACCATGCGCTCGGACTCGGCGAGCGAGGTACCGCCGGGCGTCCAGAAGTCGAGCACGAACGCGCCCTCGTCCATCTCGGGAAGGAACCCGGTGCCGACGAAGCGGTGCACCACGTAGCCGAGTGCCGCGAGCACCAGCGCGGCGACGACCATGATGCGCGTGTGATGCAGCGCGCTGCCGAGCGAGCGCTCGTAGCGATCGGCGAGTCCATCGATCGCCCGACCGACGCGGGCCAGCGGGCCGCGCGCGGGCTCCGCCCCCTCGGCGGTCTCTTCGACATCGTCGCCGTGCAGAAACTGCTCGGCCAGCAATGGGATGATCGTCAGCGCCAGGATGAGCGAGACGAGCACCGCGATCGTAAGGGTGATCGACAACGCCTTGAAGAATTGTCCGACCACTCCCTCGAGCAACCCCAGCGGGAGAAAGACGACCACCGTCGTCAGCGTCGATGTCGTCACCGGCCATACGAGCTCCTGCACCGCTTCGCGGATCGCCGCGCCGCGATCGTGCGTCAGCCGCGTGTGACGCACGATGTTCTCGGTGATCACGACCGCATCATCGATCACCAGGCCGATCGCGATCGCCATGGCGCCGAGCGTCATCAGATTGAAGGTCTGCCCGATGAGCGACATGACGAAGACCGTCATCGCCATCGTCAACGGAATCGATGTGGCGCTAATCGCCGTGATACGTATGTGACGCAGGAACACTAGCAGGATGATGACCGCGAGCACGGCACCGATGAGCATGGCGTCGCGCACCGACTTGACGGCGTCGCGCACGAGCGCCGCCTGGTCGTATAGCGGTTTGAGGCGCACCCCCGGCGGCAGCGTCTTCGAGATAGTCGCGACGACTTTCGCCACGCTGTCGGCGATAGCGACCGAGTTGCCGCCAACCTGGCGCGTGATGTTGAGAGAGGCGGCAGGACGGCCGTCGCCGGCGATCGCGCTGACGCGATCCTCGCTGCCCAGCGAGACGGTGGCGAGATCGCGCACGCGCTGGCCGTTAGAGACGACGACGGCCGCGATGTCGTCGACGCTGTGTGCCTCCTGATCGGTCACGACGAGGTATTGCTTGTAGTCTTGCGACACACGCCCCACCGCATCGACGGCGATCGATTTCTTGATCGCGGCGGCGAGATCGTCGTAGGTCATCCCCTGCCCCGCCAGTCGCGCCGGATCTGCCACGACCTCGATCTCGCGCACCACCGAGCCTTGGACGTCCACGCGGCCGACGCCCGGAATGCGCGACAGCACCGGTCGAATCTGATAGCGAGCGATGTCGTACAACGTCGCCGGATCGCCGCCCTCGACATTGTATGTCAGCACTGGAAAGACCGACGGCGTGAGGCGCTCGATCTGCATCTGCAGCTCAGGCGGCAGATCGCCACGCACCTGATTCACGCGCTGCTGCACTTGTTGCAGCGCCACCTGCATGTCGGTGGTGGGCGAGAAATAAACATTGATCTCGCTCGCGCCGCGGATCGACCGCGACGTCACGCGAGTCACGCCGGGCACGATGCCGACGGCTTCCTCGAGCGGCCTGGTGACACTGAACACCACCTGCCGCGCGCCGAGGGCCGATCCCTCGGCCACGATGGTGACGCGCGGAAAGAGCAACTCGGGGTAGATCGCCGACGGCAGCGAGAGCGCCGCCCAGATTCCGGCGACGCTGATGAGGATGACGGCGAGATAGATGAATCGCCGCTGGGCGGCGAGCAGGTCGAACAGCTTCACGGCTGCTTACCGGCCGGCTTGACGGGCTGTTTCTCGGCGGGCTTCTCCGCGCCCTTCGCATCAGCTTGTTCCGGCGGCGCCTTGCTCGCGTCGAAGGGAATCACCTTCGCGCTGTCGGCGACGCCATACGCGCCGTAGGTCACGATCGTCTCGCCGCCCTGGAGTCCGCTGGTGATCTCGGCCATGGTCGCCGTGCGCGCGCCCACTGTGACCATGGTGGCGTGCGCGACGTGCGCCGAGTCGACCACGAACACCTTGAACCCTTCACCGTCGGGGACGAGCGCCTCGGATGGAACGGTCACCGCGTTCGGTCGCGTGGCGACGACGATGCGGCCGAACAGCGTTTCGCCGATGCGCAGGGGCCGCGAGGGACGGCCCGCGCGCGCGCGCACGACGACGCCGCGCGATGCCGTGTCGATCGTCGCCCCTACATCGGCGACCGTGCCGGTGCCCAACGACTCGCTCGAATCGCGTTGCCCCGCGGCGAGCGTCAGGTGGGCGCCGGGACGGATACGGCCCGCATCGCCCGGCCCGACCGTAAATAGAATGTCGAGCATGCTCGGGTCCGCGACCTCGACCACAGGCTGGCTCGGGTCGGATGTCGCACCGAGCACGGCGGTCATCCGCGTCACGACGCCGGCGATCGGCGCGCGGAGCGTCGCGAGCTCTTGCGCGCGTCTGGCGCTCACGCCGTTTGCCTGCGCCTGCGCCAGCTCGTTCGCGGCTTGGTCGAGATCTTTGCGCGCGAGAATGCCCGCATCGGTGAGCCGCTTCGCCCGCGCGTAGCTCTGCTCCGCGGTCGAGAGCGCGACGCTTGCGCTCCGCGCCTGCGCATCGAAGGGCGCGCGCTCGAACTCGACGAGCGGCGCGCCCTTCGCCACTCGCTGTCCGGCGGCGACGAACACGTGCGCCACGCGCGCCGGAGCCGGCGCGCTCAGCTGCGCGATGTATCCCGGGCGCGCGGTCACGACGCCGATCGCTTCGACCGTCTCCGTGAAGGACTGCCGCGTCACCACTGCCGTCTTCGCGCCGACGACAGGCTCGGCCGCGTCGGCCGCGGTCGCCGCCGCGCCCGATCCCTTGCAGGCGGCACCGGCGACGATGAGGAGCAGCGAGCCGCGCTTGAATGAAGGTCGCATGCGTGTCACGGGAGAGCGGTGGTCGTGAAGAGGCGGAACGCGGACGCCGCGCCGTTCGCGGCGGCGGTATCATCGATCAACTGTGCGAGCGCTTCGCGCGCGTTGCGTTGCGCCTCGAGCACATTCACGAGGGGATACGCGCCTTCGGCGTACGCGCGCAGCGAGAGCGCGGCGACGGAGTTTGCGCTGGCGACCAAGTCGCGGTCGCGCGCCACGCGCGCCGCCGCGGCGATGAGCTCGCGGCGCGAGCGGGAGATC
>JALZAE010000178.1 GCA_030948535.1 Gemmatimonadota bacterium
GCACGACGGTCGATGGCATTCCGGAGATGTGGCTGACGCGATTCGACAGCGAAGCGGATCGCGCCACTTTTCAGCACGCCATGCTCGACGAGGGCGTGTTGGTGAAACGCGGCGCCTACAATTTCCCATCGCTCGCACACGATGCCGCGACGCTTCGGGCCATCGGATCCGCCGCCCAATCGGCGATGCATCGCGTTCGCGAGCGGCAGGTCGCGGTGATCGATGGCTGACCCTCGCACGCCCCTCGCCGGAACAGAGACGCTCGTCGACGTCCACGCGCATTTCTTTCACGACCGCTGCGGGCGCGCCGACTGGCAGGCGCGCAACGCCTCGCGCCTGCGCGCGGGCGATCGCATCGGTATCACGGTGCACGTCGCGTCGGTGCTCGGGACGTTCGGCCATACGTCGCCGACCTATTTCCCATCGCCCGCCGACGTCACGCTCGGCAACGACGCAATGCTCGCGTTGCAGCGCGCGCATCCCGATCGCATTCGCAGCTACGTGGCGCTCAACCCCAACGAGCCGGCGCACGCGCTCGAGGAGATCGAGCGATGCGTGTCGCAGGGGGCAATTGGCATCAAGCTCGCCGCGAGCCGTCGCGCCGACGATCCGTTGCTCGATCCCATCGCTGCCGACGCTGCGCGACGAGGCCTTCCGATCCTGCACCACATCTGGCAGCACCGTCGCCGCGAGTGGCCCGAGCAGGAGATCTCCGACGGCGTCGACCTTGGCCGGCTCGCCGCACGTCATCCCGGCGCGAACTTCCTTCTCGCGCATATCGGCGGCGGCGGTGACTGGGCGCACACGTATCCCGCCGTCGAGGATCTACCGAACGTGCTGCTGGAGCTGTCCGGCAGCGGCGTCGACCGCGGCATGGTCGACAGCGCGCTCGCTGCCGTGGGTGCGCAGCGACTCATCTGGGGCAGCGACATCACCATGGAGACGGGACTCGCCAAGCTGCGCGCGCTCGAGGTGAAAGCGCTGCCGGCCGAATCGATGAGCGACATTCGCTGGCGCAACGCCGCGCGAATCTTTCCGGCGAGCTTGCTCGCGGGGCGCGCATGACGACCGACGTCAACGCGTTCATCGGCGGCTTCCCATTCCGGCACATCCCCCATCCCGATCCGGAGATTTTGACGCAGGTGCTCGCGCGCGAAAAGATCGATCGCGCCTGGGTCGGACATCTGCCCAGCGCGTTCTATCGGGATCCGTCGCCCGGCAATGAGCTCCTCTTTCGCGCGCTCGAGCCGCATCGCGATGTGCTCGCGCCCGCGCCGGCAATTCGCCCCGATTGGCCGAAGTGGCGCGCGTCGCTCGACGCCGCGACCGCGCGCGGAGCTGCCGCCATACGGGCGTATCCGGCGCAGTGGGCGATGGGTCCGCATGATGCGTCGATGCGGGAGCTCATCGGTGCATGCGGCGAGCGCGGCGTGCCGCTCCTGCTCACAATACGCTTCGAGGATTTGCGCCAGCGTCACTGGATGGATGGCGCCGGCGACGTGAGCGCGGCGCACATCCGCGACCTCGCGCGGGTGAGTGATCGCTCGCGCATCGTTGTGACCGCAGCCGGGCGCGGCACGATCGAAGAAGTGCATTGGGGTCTGACCGCCGCCGAGCGCGATCGCGTGTGGTGGGACATCTCGTGGATTTGGGGACCGCCGAGCGATGATCTCGAGCACCTGCTGCGCACTGTGGGTCCGGATCGATTCGTCTTCGGCACGGGCTGGCCGTTGCGGCTCACCCAAAATCCCAGAGCGAATCTCGATCTTCTCCCCGACGATCTTGCTGACGCCGCCGGATCGATTGGTAGCAACCTTGCATCGCATCTTGCCCGCAAAGAGTGACGAGGAATGCGACCGATCGTGTGATCGCGAATGTGATGCGAATCAGAAGTGCGCGACGAGGACATCGACGTGAACGCCGACTGGTGACCGCTCACAGCCGTTTTCACGAGGGCTTGCGCGCCAAACTCGAGGCGGACAAGTTTTTCCCACCCGAGCGACATTGTGAAATCGTTCACAAAGAGCCCGGCGACCTCCAGATGACAGGGTGCTGATGACAAGCAAGCGCAAAAAGTGGCTGGCAATCCCCGCGCTCGCAGGGCTTGCCGCCACCGCCGTGCTACTCTCTGCCTGGCAAGGCGCACAGAGCGCGGCAGCATCTCGAGGACCATGGGGATACAGCGCGGCATCGACGCCGCAAGGACGCGCACCCGAGCAGCCGATCGCGTTTCCGCACCCGACGCACGTGGCGAAGCTCGGGATGAACTGCCTCTACTGTCACTTCTCCGCCAACAAAGCGCCCGATCCAGGACTCCCGGCCGTCAGCACCTGCATGGGATGTCATTCGTACGTGGGCGCAGGCGGACAGCTCCCCGATAGCGCGCACCCCGGACAAATGCGCAAGAGTCCCGAGCTCGCGAAGCTGCAGGACTACGCCGCCAAGAAGCAGCCCATTCCGTGGATTCGCATCCACAAGGTGCCGGACTACGTAAACTTTCCGCACATGCGTCACGTCTCGGCCGGGGTCACGTGCCAGAGCTGCCACGGCGATGTGCAGCGCATGGCGCGCGTGTTTCAGTACTCGTCGCTCAACATGGGCTGGTGCGTCACCTGCCACGTGAACGGCTACACGCCGCCCGACACCGTGCCCTCGGACCTCGGCGGCGGCAAGATCGCCGTGCCGACGTCGCAGCCCACCGCCGCACACGCCGGCACCGGACCGCTCGTCGGGTCCTACACGTATCCGCGGAAGGCGCGCTACGACTGCGCCGTCTGCCACTACTAGGAATCCCGGAATGAGTGACATCACGGAGTCCAACGGCGTCAAGCGCCGCGACTTCCTCAAGATCCTCGGCGCCGGGACCGCGACCGCGGCCGCGATCGGATGCAGCTCGGACCGCGTCGAGAATCTGATCCCGTATTTGAATCACCCCGATCAAACCGTTCCCGGTGTCTCGAACTACTACGCGACCACCTGTCGCGAGTGCAGCGCGGGCTGCGGCGTGATCGCTGAAGTGCGGGACGGCCGGCCGATCAAGCTCGAGGGAAATCCGGCGCACCCGCTCAGTCGCGGCGCGCTCTGCGCGCGCGGACAAGCGGCGACGCAGGGACTCTACAATCCGGATCGTCTCCGCCAGCCAATGGTGAAGCAGGGCGGCTCATTCAAGTTCGCGACGTGGGATCAGGCGATCTTCCTGCTCCAAACGAAACTCGGCGAAGCGAAGAGCGGCGGCAAAGCATCGAGCGCGGTGTTCATCAATCAGCACGAGAGCGGAAGCTTCCCGGCCTTTCTCGACGCGTGGCTCGCCGGCCACGGCATGCCTCCGCATCTGAGCTACGATGCGAACGGTGACGGCGCGGTGATCGCCGCGAATCTCGCCGCCTATGGCGTCTCATGGCCGTCACTCGATTTCAGTGCCGCGCGCCTGATCATTAATTTCGGCGCCGACTTTCTCGAAACGTGGGGCGCGAACGTTCCGCAGCAGCTCGACTTCGCCGATGCGCGCGCCAAGCTCACTGATGCTCCGCGCCACGTGTACATCGGCGCACGCCGCTCGCTCACCGGACTCAACGCCGATCAGTGGATCGCCTGCAAGCCCGGCACCGAGCTCGCGATCGCGCAGGCATTGCGCGGCGGTGATGCGACTGCGGCGGCGACGGCGAGCGGAGTTCCCGTCGCCACGATTCAACAGCTGCAGCGCGAATTCGCCAGCGCGAAGCCGAGCATGATCATAGGCGGCGGCAGCTGCTCGAACGCCAGCGACCTGCTTGCCGCGGTCGCCGATCTCAACAAGACTGCCGGCAATGTCGGCGTGACCATCAAGCCGGCATCGCCGATCTCATCGTTCGATGGCATGGCCAGCGACGCCGATCTCGCCGCCGCCGTCGAACGCATGCGCTCCGGCGCGGTGCCGATCGCCTTCGTGCGCGGCGCGAATCCGGCGTTCACGCTGCCCAAGTCGCTACGCTTTGCCGAGGCGTTCGCGAAGGTGCCGTTCAAGGTGAGCTTCGCCACGTACGCCGATGAGACATCGGAGCTGTGCGATCTCCTTCTGCCGGACAACCACGCGCTCGAGTCGTGGGGCGACGCACAGCCGATCCCCGGCGTGGTGTCGTTGCAGCAGCCCACCTGCGATCCGATCTTCGACACGCGCGGAACGGGCGATGTCCTCATCGCCGCGGCGAAGGGAAATCCGGCGCTCGCCGCGCAGTATCAGGTTGCCGACTACGGCGCCTGGTGGCGGAGCAAGTTCCCTGGCGGCGCACCGGCCCTCACCACTGCACTCACGCATGGCATCGCGTCCGGCGGCACGGCCCGCACGAGTGCGCGCAGGACGGCGCAGCTCGCCCAAGCCGCTCCGGCGATCGACAGCACGCAGGGCGACACGTATCTGGTCGTCTTTCCCACCGCGCAGCTCGGCGACGGCTCGGGTGCGAACAAGCCGTGGCTTCAGGAGCTCCCCGATCCGGTCTCGAAGATTTCCTGGCAGACCTGGATCGAGATTCATCCGAGCCGCGCGAAGCAGATGGGACTCGAGCCCGGCGACGTGCTCACGATCGAGACCGCCGCCGGTAAGGTGCAGGGCTCTGCCTACTACTATCTCGGCATTCGACCCGACACCGTCGGCATCGTATTCGGCCGCGGTCACACGTCGTACGGCCGCTTCGCGCAGGGCATCGGTCACAATCCCGCCGACGCGATGCCCGCGACATACGACAAGAGCGGCGCGCTCGCGTGGACGTCGACCAAATGCCGCGTCACGAAGAGCGGCGACTTCGATCAGCTTGTGACGACGGAAGGATCGGCGCGACAGCACGGACGCGGCATCGGTCAAGCGATGCTGGTCGCCGATCTCGGCAAGCCCAAGTCGCAGCAGAGCGCCGATCCCGCGGTGCGACACGAGGCCGAGATCGCGCCACAGGGCGACAAGGCTGAGGGCGGCTCGAAGGCGGAGGAGCAGGGCGCCGAGAAATTGCCCGGCGATGCATCGCACGAATTTCTTCCAGGTCTTCGCTCACCGGTCGCCGCCGATGCCCAGGGCGCGATCGGCAGTGGCGATGAGTGGAAGGAGAAGGGGATGTATTCGCCGGATCACTGGAGCAACATGGCGAAGCGGCGCTGGGCGATGACCATCGATCTCGCTCGCTGCACCGGCTGCTCCGCCTGCATCACCGCGTGCTACTCCGAGAACAACATTCCGACGGTCGGCGCGCCGTACCAGAGCAAGAATACGCCGGGCGCGACAGGCCGGCCCGGCAGCAACATCATCCGCGGCCGCGAGATGACCTGGATTCGGCTCGAGCGCTACTTCGAGGGCAACCTCGAGGATGGTGACTCGCCCGACTTCGACACGCGCTTCGTGCCGATGCTCTGCCAGCATTGCGGCAACGCGCCGTGCGAGCCGGTGTGCCCGGTGTACGCGACGTATCACGCGCCCGACGGCTTGAACGTGCAGGTCTACAACCGATGCGTCGGGACGCGGTACTGCAGCAACAACTGCCCGTACAAGGTTCGCTACTTCAACTGGTTTGGTTACGGCGAGCCCAATCGCGCGCAGTACGCCTGGCCGGAGCCGATGCACCTCGGCCTCAACCCAGACGTCACCGTGCGCAGCAAGGGCGTGATGGAGAAGTGCTCCTTCTGCGTACAGCGCATTCGCGAGGCCGAGCATCGCGCGAAGCAGGAGGGGCGCGCGGTGCAGCCCGACGAATTCACGGTCGCCTGCGCGCAGGGATGTCCTTCCCGCGCGATCACCTTCGGCGACGCGGCCGATGAAAATTGGACGGTGGCCAAAGTCGCGCGCGACGCGCGCGCATATCACGTGTTCGAGGAGCTGAACACCTTCACCGCCGTGGTCTACTTGAAGAAGGTCAATCACCCCACGCCGGCGGGGGCCTAGCACCATGGCTTCAGGTGCCCGCCCACTTGGCGACGGACCGGATTCGCCGCGCCGCCCGAACATCGCCACCGCGAGCGTGCAGCTCCCGGCGGTCAAGACGTACACGCAGGTCAACGACGAGATCATTCGCACGCTGCGGCCGACCAACGCCTGGTTCGGCGCGATCGGCGTCGCGATGCTCTGCTTGGCCATCGGCATCACCGCGTGGATGTACCAGATCTACATGGGACTCGGCGCCGCTGGTTATACGCCGCCGGTCATGTGGGGCGTGTACATCATCACCTTCGTGTTCTGGGTCGGTATCGGACACGCGGGCACGCTGATCTCGGCGATTTTGTTTCTCTTCCGCGCCGGCTTCCGGACGACGATCTACCGTTGCGCCGAAGCGATGACGGTCTTCGCCGTCATGACCGCCGGACTCTTTCCGATTCTGCATCTCGGACGGCCGTGGAAGTTCTTCTGGCTGATTCCATATCCGAACTGGCGCTTCCTCTGGCCCCAGTTCAAGAGTCCGCTCGTGTGGGACGTGTTCGCGATCCTGACGTACCTCACGGTCTCGACCACCTTTCTCTACATCGGGCTCATTCCGGACATCGCGGCGCTGCGCGATCGCGAGACGAATCCCATTCGTAAGCACATCTACAGCGCGCTCTCGATGGGATGGCGAAACTCCGACCGCGAGTGGCGGCACTTCGCCCGCGCGTATTTGTTCCTCGCCGCCTTCTCGACACCGCTGGTGCTGTCGGTGCACTCGGTCGTGTCGTTCGACTTCGCCATGGCGCTGACGCCCGGCTGGCACACGACGATCTTCCCGCCGTACTTCGTCGCCGGCGCGATCTTCTCCGGCATCGGCATGGTGTTCACGATCATCATCCCGCTGCGGCGCTGGTTCGGGCTCAAGCACTACGTCACGATCAATCACCTCGATGCGGCGGCGAAGCTCTGCCTCTTCACGTCGATGGTCGTGGGCTGCGCCTATCTGACGGAATTCTGGGTCGCCTGGTACAGCGGCAACGAGCCCGAGCAGTCCTTCTGGCTCAACCGCGTGTTCGGCCAGTGGTGGTGGGCCGCGTGGATCATGCTCACCTGCAACATGATCCTGCCCCTCTCGCTCTTCAAACAGTCGTGGCGCCGCAACACGACCTGGCTCTTCATCCTGTCGATGTTCATCAACCTCGGGATGTGGTTCGAGCGCTTTGTGATCATCATCCCGTCGCTGTCGCACGAGTTCGAGCCGTGGCAGTGGACGAGCTATGCGCCGACCTTCATCGACTGGGGAATTCTGCTCGGCTCGTTCGGCTGGTTCTTCATGTGGTTCCTCCTCTTCGTGCGACAGCTGCCCATCATCGCGATCGCCGAGGTGAAGGAGATCGTGCCGCCGCGACTCCGTATCGTGCACCACGAGCACGACGCGGAGCATGGCATCAACGTCGCCGCGCGCCATTTCGAGTTCAATCCCGAGACGCCGGGGGAACACGAATAATGCAAGGCATCGTCGGAGTTTTTCGCGAGCTCGATGCGGCCGTGGATGCCGTCGAATCGCTCAAGAAGCAGCGCGTCGGCAACATCACGGTGTATACGCCTACCCCGCGCCACGAGCTCGAGCACGTGCTGGCGCCCGGGCCGAGCGTGGTGCGCCGCTTCACGCTGTTCGGTGGAATAGTCGGCGCGACATTCGGCTACTGGATCGCCGTTTGGGCGTCGGACTACTGGCCCCTGGTCGTCGGCGGAAAGCCGATCGCGAGCTGGGTGCCCTACACGATTTTCGGATTCGAGGTGATGGTGTTGATCGGCTCGCTGGCCACGGTCGCCGGACTCTTCATCAAGGCGCGCATCCCGCGCATCACCCATACGGTGGGCTACGAACCGCGCTTCAGCGACGGCGATTACGGTCTCTGGATCGAATGTCCGCCCGACGCACAGCGCTCGGTGACGCAGACGCTCGAACAATTCGGCGCGGTGGAGGTGCGTGGTGAAGCATAGATCGCTGTTCGCGCTCCCTCTCGTCGCCATGCTGATGAGCGGCTGCGAGTGGTTCACCGACTTCAAGGACCAGCCGAAGGTCGAGCCGTGGGAGGCGGAGTGGACCATGCGCGACTCCGCCGGCAAGCACGTCGTGAGCCATCTGATTCCATTCCGCGGCAACCCGCAGATGTCCGTGCCGATCACGGGCACGTCGGTGGCCGGCTACCAGATCTCGTACTCGAACTCGATCGCGACGATTGACTCGTTCACGCCGATCCCCAACCCCACGCCCGTCAGCCCGGCCTCGTTGGAGAATGGGCGCAAATACTACCAGATCAATTGCGCGGTCTGTCACGGATCGAACGGATCGGCTCGCTCGCAAATGTTGACCAAGTACATGTATCCCGTGCCGAGCTTGCTCACGCCGGTGACGATGGGCCGCAGCGATGGCTACCTCTTCGGCATGATCCGCAACGGCCGCGGCATGATGCCGACCTACGACCGCATCGAAGAGATGGATCGCTGGGATGTCGTGAACTACGTGCGCGCGTTGCAGGGCAAGGCGGGCGCCGCCCCCGACACCTC
This sequence comes from Gemmatimonadota bacterium, assembly GCA_030948535.1. Taxonomy (GTDB): domain Bacteria; phylum Gemmatimonadota; class Gemmatimonadetes; order Gemmatimonadales; family Gemmatimonadaceae; genus JALZAE01. The sequence continues at coordinate 8,453 of JALZAE010000178.1, forward strand.
GCGCGCCGGCTATCCGGGACAAAACGGCGCCGCGGTGCCGAGCTACACCGTCACCTCGCCCACACGTCCGTCGCCGTACAACAATCCGCGCTCCAACTGGCGTATCGACCTGGCTCCCGCGAGCGTGATGGGACGCCCATCAACTGACACCACGACGGCGCCCGCTGCCGCACCCGCATCACCAACGCCGACCGCCGCGCCGAGGCGAGTGCCGTGAGCGCACACAACAGCCACTTCCTGACGCGCGATGAAATCGTTCGCGCGACGTCGCGGCCTATTGCCCGATCGCTGTCGATGCTGTGCGCGGTGCTCGCGGCGATCGGCGCCGTCGTCTTCATCGTCGGCGCGTTCACCGGCCAGGCTCGCGCGTGGCAGGCGTTGCACTTCAACTGGATCTTCTTCACGACCATCTCGCAGGCCGCGGTAATCTTCGTCGCCGTGCAGCGCATCACCACGGCGCGCTGGTCGCGCCCGGTGATTCGTCTGCTCGAGGGCTATGTCGCGTTCTTGCCCGTCGCCTTCCTGCTGTTGATCCTGATCGTCGTCGGCCGGCACCACATTTTTCCCTGGTCGAACGAGCACATCGCGGTCGCTGAAAAGCGGCTGTGGCTGTCGGCGGGCTTCTTCTCCGCGCGCGAGATCGTCCTGTTCGCGGTGATGCTCTGCCTCAGCGTGTGGTACATCTACACGTGCGTGCGGCTCGACGTCGGCATCCTTCCCGAGAGTGGCTCGTCGTGGGCGGCGGGCATCCGCGAACGCATGCGGCGCGGCTTCCGCGATGAGCGCCGCGAGATTCACTCGACGCATTCCCGGCAGGGCTATCTCGCCGTGGTGCTCGTGCTCTGCTTCGGATTCTTCTACTCGGTCTTCGCCTGGGACCTGAGCATGAGTCTGGACATCCACTACCAGAGTACGCTGTACTCCTGGTGGTGGTTCATGGGCGGCTGGCTCGGCGCGCTCATGTCCTGGTCGCTGCTCACCATGTGGTGGCGCCGCTACCTCGGCGCGTACGACATGATCACCGAGGATCACTTCCACGATCTCGGCAAGCTGTGCTTCGCCTTCACCGCGTTCTGGGGCTATCTGAGCTTCGGCCAGTATCTGGTGACGTGGTACGGCAACCTCGCGGAGGAGACGCACTACTGGCACCTGCGTCTTATCTCACCCTGGGTGAAACCGACGCTGATGGTCGCCTTCCTGGTCTTCGTGTTTCCCTTCTTTGGTCTCGTCTCGCGCGCGGCAAAGGTGTATCTGCCCACCTTCGTGGTGTTCGCCTTCTGCAGCATCTTCGGATTGTGGATGCTGCGCTACATCGAGATCTACCCGTCGATTTACTTCGAGTCCGGCACGCTGCCCTTCGGTCTGTGGGAGATCGGCGTCGCCCTTGGCTTCTTGGGCCTCTGGGGATGGTGCTACATCGGCTTCATGAACGCGTTCCCGCGCGCTCGGGTGATGCTGATGACGTCGGAGTTCAGGGACGAAGTTCAGGTACCTGTGAACCCCGAGACGATGGAGCCGTTGCCCGCGCACGAGTGAGAAAAAGCAGAGGTTAGACGTCAGAAGTCAGATGTCAGTGGCCGCACAGCAGCGCAGTCACTGACTTCTGACTTCTGCCATCTGAAATCTGCTATTGGGCCTTCC
>JALZAE010000204.1 GCA_030948535.1 Gemmatimonadota bacterium
TTCGAGCGCGCGCGTTTCGAGTCGGTCACGGGCGACATCAAGGTCGCGATGATTCCGGCCGCGGGCGGGAGCTTCGACTTCGAGAGCCACAGCGGCACGATCGATCTGCGACTACCAGCCGACGCGAACGCCGATGTGGACGTGTCGTCAGTGCATGGGACGATCACCAACAAGCTGACCGCCGCGCGCGCCGTACCCATGCTGGATGCGCGCGGCAAAGAGATCGGATTCCGAGTGGGGAAGGGCGGCGCGCTCGTCCGGATCCGCTCGTTCAAGGGCGCCGTCCTGCTTGGCCGGCAGTGACGCCCGCTCTTCACGTCAACGTACGAGGAGGGCAGGTCATGTCTCGCAACACACATCGCACGATCACGATCGGGTCGGCACTGGCGCTCGCGGCGCTGCTCGGCGCCGCGACATCATCCGCGCGACCGGCACCGACGGAGTACTTCAAGGGTCCGCCGTGGGTATCGATCGAGTATCCGGTCAACCCGTACGACGCCACGATGCGCGGAGCCGTGCTGCTGGTGCACGAGTTCCATCACGCGACGCAGGTGGCGGGCGCGGTCGAGGGAACGGCGGAAGGATTGGTGGGCGGCACGCGACGGAGCGTCGCGCTTCACTTCGATACGACGTCGCGCATGGGCGTGTTCGCACTGCGCAAACAATGGCCGAGCGAAGGCACGTGGTCGCTGTTGATCAAGGTGTATCAGGGTCACGGTGACGGCGCGACCGCTGTCGTCGACATCGGCGCCGCGGGAGAGGTGACCTCCGTGCGCGTGCCGACGAAGCGGCAGGATCAGTGGGACATCCCGCAGCAGGTGTCGGCGCACGAGATCGACAGCACGCTGACGGCGCGCGCGGCGCGATCGATGTCGCGCCGGTAGGCAGCACCAGTGGGGCTTTCGCGAGCGCGACGTGCGGGTGCATCATCCGCCGTCGCGCTTTCGCGTTCACCTCACTCATGGCCGATACCCTTCCACTCGTCGGACGTGCCGACGAGATCGCGATGTTGCAACGGATGCTGGCCGACGCGTCCGAGGGACGCGGGTCGGCGATTTTCGTCGCGGGCGAGGGGGGCGTCGGCAAGACGCGCTTGGCGACAACGATTGCCGCGTCGGCCGCGGAGCGTGGTTGGGCGACGGCGATCGGACGCGCGTATCCCGTCGAGACCGGCGTGCCTTACGCCGTCTTCTCCGACGCGATGATGCCGTTGCTCCGCGAGCTCGATCAGTCGGCGCTCACGCTGCTCACGCGTGGCGGCGCGAGCGAGCTCACCGCGCTCTTTCCCGCGCTCGCGTTCTCCGACCGTGCGCACGCGCCGGCGCGCGGTGATCCGAGCGAGATCAAGACCCGGCTGCTGTGGAACTTCGCGCAGTTTCTCGGACGATACGCGGCGAAGAAGCCGCTGCTGCTCGTACTCGAAAACTTGCAGTGGGCCGACAGCTCCTCGCTCGAGCTGCTGCACTTCGTCGCGCGCCAGCTGGGAACGATGCGAGTCGCGGTGGTCTGCACCTACAACGAGATGGAGCGCGATCAGAATCCGTCGCTGCGCACGACCGAATCCAGTCTCGTATCGCTCGGCGCGGCGCGCGCGCACGCACTCGGCCCGCTCACGCGCCCGGAGACGGACGCACTGCTCCGTGAGGCCTTCGGCGCCGAGGGCGGCACGGCGCGCGAGTTCGCCGCGCTCCTCTACGGGTGGACGCGAGGCAATCCATTCTTTCTCGAGGAAGTGCTCGGGGCGCTGGTCGATACCGGTACGCTATATCAACGCGATGGCTCGTGGCACGGCTGGGAGGTCGAGACGATGGCGCTCCCGGCGTCGATTCGAGAAGCCCTCATCGCGCGCGTGTCGAGGCTGTCACCCGCGTCGCGCGCGCTGGCTGACGTCGCCGCGGTGATCGGCACTCGCGCGAGCTACGACGCGCTCCGAACGGTGTCGACCGCCGAGCGCAGGGAGCTTCTCGCCGCGCTCGACGAGCTGCGTTCGGCAAACGTGCTCGTGGAGAGCGAGAGCGCCGGCGGGGTCGTGTACGATTTCGCGCATCCGATGGTCCGCGCTGCCATCTATGGCGAGCTCGGTCTTGCTCGCGCGCGACAGCTTCATGCGACCGTGGCGGAGTCGCTCGAGCGCTTTCACGGACAGCGGGCGCCGGAGCACGCCGACGAGCTGGCCTTTCACTTCGCGCGCGCCAATGCCGCCGATCTCACACCGAAAGCGATCCGCTATCTGGTCGCGGCGGGTCGCGCGGCACTGAAAAAGCACGCCAACCGCGAGGGGGCGAATTATCTGAGCGCGGCGTTGGAGCTGGCCGATCGCTCGGGGAGCACCGACGCTGATGCCGATCGCGCCGACGGCGATCCGCCTTTGATCGACCAGCTCGCACGCGCGCGGCAGCGGTTGGGGGAGTACGACGCGGCGCTCGCGCTGTGGGAGCGTGCCCTGTCCGATGCGACGACGGCCCACGATGATCTGCGTGTCGCCGGCATCGAGCGCCGCATGGGACTGGCCAGCTATTGGCGCGGTCGTCATCAGGACGCGCTCGGCCACTACGAGCGCGGCATCGCCGCGGCAGAGCGCGCGGGCAACGTCGTGCTCGCCGCGCGTCTGCTCATTGCGACGGGCGTGACGTATGTCGAGCTCGGCCGCCCAACTGACGGCGAGCGTGAGATTCAGCGGGCGCTCGCCGTGGCCGAATCGCGAAAGGATTCGTCGCTGATGGCGCGCGCACATCGCGCGCTGTTGCTGCTGCATGCCTGGACCGGATCGCCCGAGCGTGCGCGCGAGCACGGCGCACAGGCGATCGGCCTCTCGCGCGAGTCGGACCAGCTCACGGTCGAGTGG
>JALZAE010000237.1 GCA_030948535.1 Gemmatimonadota bacterium
GGGCGATGGCGTCTACAAGACCACCGATGGTGGAAAGACGTGGACGCACATGGGGCTCGAGCAGACACAGGCGATATCACACATCCGCGTCGACCGAAAAAATCCGGACGTCGTGTTTGTCGCGGCATTTGGTCACCCGTACGGGAAGAATGCCGAGCGCGGCGTGTTCAAGAGTAGCGACGGCGGCAAGACGTGGAAGAAAGTGCTCTACCGCGACGACAAGACCGCGGCAATCGATCTGGTGATCGATCCATCGAATCAGAGCGTGCTCTTCGCGGCGCTGTGGGAGGCCTATCGGACGCCGTGGTCGATGTCGAGCGGCGGACCGGGGAGCGGACTGTTCAAGTCGACCGATGGCGGAGAGCACTGGACCGAGATCACTCGCGCGCCCGGCCTGCCGAAGGGGGTCGTTGGAAAGATCGGCGTGTCCGTTTCCGGCGCCGATCCCAATCGCGTCTACGCGATGGTCGAGGCGGCCGACGGCGGTCTCTTTCGCTCTGACGATGGCGGCGCGACGTGGAAGCTGGTGAACGACGAGCGAAAGATCCGGCAGCGCGCGTTCTATTACACGCATCCCGTGGCGGACCCGGTGATCAAGGATCGCGTATACGCGCTCAACGTGAACTTCTTTCGCTCCGACGATGGCGGCGCGCATTTCGACTCCACGATCACCGTGCCGCATGGCGACAACCACGACCTGTGGATCGCACCGAACGACAGCAAGCGCATGATCGAGGCGAACGACGGCGGCGGCACGGTCTCCTTCACCGCGGGCGCGACCTGGTCGGAGGAAAACTTTCCGACGGCGCAGTCCTATCACGTCGCGACGACCGCCGACTTTCCGTACCACGTGTGCGGCGCGCAACAGGACAACTCCACGTTCTGCCTTCCGTCGAACGGCTGGTCGAATCTGCGCGGCGCCCGCAGCCGCGCGCTCGGCGATTGGATGTACGACGTCGGCGGCGGCGAGAGCGGCTACATCGCACCGGATCCGAAGCATCCCGAGATCTTCTACGCCGGCAGCCAGGGCGCGCTGCTCACGCGATACGACCGGAGCAACGGATACGAGCGCGATGTGCAGGTCTATCCGCGCTTCTTCTCCGGCGAGCCCGCCGTCTCACTCCCTGAACGCTGGCAATGGACGTATCCGATCGTCTTCTCGCCGAAGGATTCGACGACGCTCTACACGTCGTCGCAGCATCTGTGGCGGACAACCAATCTGGGACAGAGCTGGGAAAAAATCTCGCCCGACCTCACGCGCGCGGATACCGCGACGCTCGGCCTATCGGGCGGACCGATCACGCACGACATGAACGGTCCGGAGATCTACGGCACGATCTTCACCATCGCGCCATCGCCGTTCGACATGAACATCATCTGGACGGGGAGCGACGACGGCCTAGCGCAGATCACGCGCGACGGCGGCAAGAGCTGGACGAACATCACGCCACCAGGCCTTCCAAAATTCGCGCGTATCTCGTTGATCGACGCGTCGCGTCACGATGCGGGAACGGCGTATCTCGCCGCGAAGAATTACCAGCTCGACGATCGCGCGCCGTACATCTACAAGACGAGCGACTACGGCAAGACGTGGTCGAAGATCGTGACCGGCATTCGCGCCGATGACTATGTGCACGCAGTGCGCGAGGATCCCAAACGCAGAGGCTTGCTATACGCCGGGACCGAGCACGGCGTGTACGTCTCGTGGAACGATGGCGCGCGGTGGCAATCGCTGGCGCTCAATCTTCCCGACGTGCAGGTGCCCGATCTCGTCGTGGAAGACAACGATCTGGTGATCGCGACGCACGGCCGCTCGATGTACGTGCTGGACGACATCGGCCCCATTCGCCAGCTCAACGCAGAGGTGGCCGCCGCGCCACTACACCTCTTCACGCCGCGCATCGCCACGCACGGGGTAAACGATGCGGTAATTCAATACTCGTTGGCCAAGTTGGCCGACACGGTGAAAATCGAGATCCTCGAACCGGGCGGCCGCACCGTGCGAACGTTTACGGGTGGCGGGGCCGGACCCAGCGATTCGGCACGAGGAGGCGCGCGCGCGGCACAGGATAGCGCGCAACGTGCGCTCGCAGAGCGCGAGCTGACGCCGCGTGACACCATTCTCTCGCCGACGGGATGTGAGACGCGTGGCGGCGGCCGGCGCGGTGGCGGCGCGGCGCGCCCGACCGGACGCGCGGGCCTCAACCGATTCTCGTGGGACCTCCGCTATCC
>JALZAE010000277.1 GCA_030948535.1 Gemmatimonadota bacterium
CCTCACACCTGCGTTCATTAAGTTTTCCCCCATGAAAATCGCCGTATGCATTAAGCGCGTGCCCGACATGGAAGCGCGCTTCAAGATCGGCGCCGATGGCGCGAGTGTGGACGAAGCGGGGCTGAAATTCGACATGAGCGACTTCGACGGATACGCGGTCGAAGTGGCGCTCCAGCTCAATGAGAAAGGGGGCGGTGGCGAGACGACGGTCATCTCGCTCGGACCCGACGTGGCGCAAGAGACGCTGCGCAAAGCGATGAGCATGGGCGCCGATCGCGCCGTGCATCTCAAGACCGACAAGATCCCCTTCGATTCGCTCGCGATCGCCAACGCTCTCGCCGCCGAGCTCAAGGATGGCGGCTACGAGTTGATCCTGTTCGGCCGCATGGCGGTCGACTCGGCCAACCAGAGCGTTGGCCCAATGGTCGCCGAGCTGCTAGGACTGCCCGTCGTCACGGCGGCGAGCAAGCTCGACATCGCGAGCGGCGGCGGAACGGCGCGGCGCGAGCTGGAAGGCGCGGCGGAGATGGTGACGTTTCCGCTCCCCGCGATCGTCACGATCGACGAAGGGATTGCCCGGCCGCGGCTCCCATCGCTCAAAGGCATCATGGGCGCGAAGAAGAAGCCACTCGAATCCAAGCCGGCGCAGCTTGGCGAGCAGCGTATCACGGTGAAGACGATGGAGCTGCCGCCGGAGCGATCTGGCGGGCGCATCGTCGGCGAAGGCGCCGCGGCCGTGCCGGAGCTCATCCGTCTCCTGCAGACCGAAGCGAAGGTGCTGTGATGGCGAACGTCTTTGCATTCGCTGAATCGCGCGGCGGCGAGCTGCGGAAGGTCGCGCTCGAGGCAGTGACCGCGGCGCGCCGGTTGGCCGACGCCTCGGGCGGAGAAGTGCACGCGCTCCTCGTCGGCGCGCCGGGGATCGCGTCGAAAGCGGAGCAGCTTGGCAAGTACGGCGCGGATATCGTGGTCGTGATCGAGCACGCCGCGCTCGCGAACTACAACGCGGAAGCAGTCGCGGCCGCCGCAGCCGAGCGCATCAAAGGCGGCAGCTATCGCGCGGCTTTCTTCAGCTCGTCGGCACAGGGCCGCGATCTTGCGCCGCGCGTGGCCGCGAAGCTCGGCGTGCCGATGGCGGCCGACGTGACGTCGTTCGAGGCGAGCGGCGACGCGATCGTCGCGAAGCATCCGGGCTACACGGGCAAAGTGATCTTTACCGTCGCGCTCGCGGCGACGCCCGCGCTGATCTCGCTGCGGCCGGGCGCGATTTCACTCGAGGAGAAGGCGAAGGCGGCGCGCGTCGAGGCGGCGCAACCGGCCGGAGATCCGTCCGCTGCGCGCGTCATCGTCACCGAGATGGTCGCGGGCTCGTCGACAAAGCTCGACCTCGGTGAAGCGCCGGTGATCGTCGCCGGCGGCCGCGGCCTCCGCGCCGCCGAGAATTTCAAGCTCGTCGAAGATCTCGCGAGCGCGTTCGGGAACGCGGCCGTTGGCGCGACACGCGCGGTGACCGACGATGGTTGGCGGCCGCACAGCGATCAGATCGGACAGACCGGAAGGCTCGTCAGTCCCGATCTCTACATCGCCGTCGGCATCTCCGGCGCGATTCAGCATCTCGCCGGCATGCGCACATCGAAGACGATCGTCGCCATCAACAAGGACAAGGAAGCCCCGATCTTCAAGATCGCGGACTACGGCATCGTCGGCGACGTGTTCGAGATCGTACCGGCGCTGACCGCCGCGGTTCACGAAGCGAAGAAGCATCACTAGCCGCGCATCGACCCGAATGACGATCCTGCCGTCGCGCCACCAGCCGCCCCTTCCGCTCGATCGCATCATCGTTGGCGATCCGCCCGACGCGGAAGCGGTCCCGATGGACGTCGTGTTTGTCGGCGGCGGACCCGCGGGATTCGCCGGCGCCATCGAGCTCGCCAATCTCGTCAAGCGCGACAACGAAGCCGGCGGCGCGCTCGGCGACGTTCAGATCGCCGTGCTCGAGAAAGCTGAAGGGCTGGGCGAGCACAATCTCTCGGGCGCGATCGTGAATCCGCGCGCGATGCGCGAGCTCTTTCCCGGAGTGAAGGACGGCGACTTCCCCTTCCGCGGTCCCGTGACCGGCGAGCGCGTCTACTTCATGACCAGCGGAAAGTCGATTCGCCTCCCGACGCCGCCCACGATGAAAAATCACGGCTATTTCATCGCGTCGCTGTCGGAGGTCGTGCGCTGGCTCGGGACTCAAGCCGAAGCGTTGGGCATCAACGTCTTCACCGGATTTCCGGTCGACTCGCTGCTCGTCGACGGCGATCGCGTCGCCGGTGTCCGCACGACGCCCGGTGGGCTCGCTCGCGACGGCACGCACGGCTCTGCATTCACGCCGCCGACCGACCTCACCGCACGCGTGACGGTGCTCTCCGAGGGAACGCGCGGTGTGCTGTCGCAAGCGTACTACGAATGGCAGAAGATCGCGTCCGACAATCCGCAGATCTACGCGCTCGGCGTGAAAGAAATCTGGGAGACGAAGAAGCCTCTCGACGCGGTGATCCACACGCTCGGCTGGCCGCTGCCGCCGGACGCATTTGGCGGCAGCTTCGTCTATCCGCTCGACACGAATCTGCTCGCGATCGGCCTCGTGGTCGGACTCGACTACAAGCAGTCGTCCCTCGACGTGCACGAGCTGCTGCAGCATCTCAAGCAGCATCCTCTGATGCGTCAATATCTCGATGGCGGCGAGATGGTCGAGTGGGGCGCGAAGACGATTCCGGAGGGCGGCTACTACGCGATTCCCAAACGCCGCAGCGGCGACGGCGTCATCATCGTGGGCGATGCGGCGGGGTACGTCGAGGTCGCGTCGCTCAAGGGAATTCACTACGCGATGCAGTCGGGAATGTTCGCCGCGCGCGCGATCTTTGATGCGCTGAAGAAGAACGACACGTCGGCCGCGTCACTCGTCGCGTACGACCGCATGGTCGACGACAGCTATATCGCCAGCGATCTGCACGCGCGCCGCAACATGCGCCTCGTCTTCCAGGATAGGACGATCTATACCGCCGGCGTCCAAGCCGCCGTGATGACGCTGACGAACGGCGCGTTTCCCGGCGGCAAGATCGACTCGCACACCGACGCCGATGTGCCCCGCGAGGAGACGGCAGCCGAGCCGTTCGTCCCCGACGGCAAGTTGACCTTCAGCAAACTCGACGCGAACTACAAGTCGGGCAACGCGACGCGCGATGACATTCCGTCGCATCTGATCGTCGGCCGGGACATTCCGCCGGCGGTCGCGACGCTCTATCAACACATGTGCCCGGCGGGCGTCTACGAGCGGCAGGGTGACAGACTGATCGTCAGTCCGGCCAATTGCATCGACTGCAAGGCGACGGATGTCATCGGCCCGCGATGGACGCCGCGCGAGGGGACGAGCGGCCCGCACTACCGCCGGATGTAAGAGGATAGCAAGCACGCCTGGCCCGACTGCTTTTTCGGTGGCGCTGCCTGACCCGCCGCTGTAAAGTTGAGCAGCCCCCCCAATGAGGATTTCCGCGATGAGCTCGATCTCGATCACCGTCAACGGTGAGCGTCACGCCGTCGATGCCGCCGCCGACACGCCGCTCCTCTGGGTGTTGCG
>JALZAE010000308.1 GCA_030948535.1 Gemmatimonadota bacterium
CATCTACGATGCGCCGGACGGCTACTACATCGCGCGTCTCGACTCCCTCACGCCAGGCGGAAAGCCGACGCTCGCATCGATGACGCCCGACCTGCGTGCCGAGCTCGTTGCCGCGAAGAAAGTCGACGTTGCAATGGCGCGTGCGAGGAAGCTCGCCGACGCCGTATCAGGCGGACAAACGCTCGAAGCGGCCACGGCGGCGCAGGGCGTTCAGCTGCATCAGCCGCCGATGTTCAACCGCATCACGCCGGTTCCGGGCATGGGTCAGGTGAACGAAGCGGTGGGTGCCGCGTTCGGCCTCACGGTCGGACAGGTGAGCGCGCCGATCCGTACGCAGCGAGGCGCGTACGTGGAGCGGCTGGAAAAGCGCGTCGCGGCCGATCGCGCCGAGTGGGAGAAGCAGAAGCCGGCCCAGCGCCAGCAGGTCATGCAGGGATTGCGACAGCAGCGCGTGCGCGATTTTCTCACCGGACTGCATGACTCGGCCAAGATCGTCGACAATCGCAAGGACATCGCGCAACGCTCGCGCGGCGCGGGGGCCTGACGAGTCCGATCGCCTGGATAAACGAACGCCCCGCGATGCTTCGCGGGGCGTTTGTTTTTGCGGCGCGTCCCAGGTTCAGCTCAGCAGACGCTTCGGCTCGGGATGATCGTCGTCGCCGGGCTTCGCGGCCGGGTCGGCCGCGCGCGGGCGATCGATGCGATCCGTCGGCGTCGGCTCGTTGATGGCCGTGCCGACGTCGCTCAGGCTCTTCTTGAATTCGCGAATGCCCTTCCCCATCCCGGCACCAATCTCGGGAAGCCTGCGGGCACCGAACAGCAGAAGAATCACGACCCCGATGATCATGATTTCGGTGAAGCCCAAGTTGCCCAGTCCCATGTCAGCCTCCAAGTGGTTCGAATCGTTCCTTCGCCGCCTTTCCGTCGGGCACCTGCCGTCGCGCTAGAAGAGCGACCGCGCGATCAGATACGCCACGAGCACGCCGAGCAAACTCAACAGTGCGACATCGACGGCGATCGGGCCGATGGCGAACTTAAAGATAACGAGATCGACGTTGAGCGGGCCAACCGATGGCGTCACGCCCGTCGTCAGAAATTCCTTGACCGCTCCCGCCGGGAGAAACTTGCGTGCGAAGGCGGTCATGAAACCGCCGATGATGAAGCCGATGATGAGCACCACGGCGTGGAACCCCGGCCGGTGCTTGGAAGATCCAATGGCCACTTAGCGCGTCCGGTCCATGGCGTAGGCAATCGCAGCGGTGAGTGCATTCACGGCGGGTGAATCGGGCAGCTCGGCGAGCGCGGACTCGGCATCCTTGGCGTATCGCTCACCGCGATGGCGAGCATACTCGAGACCACCGGCGTCGCGCACGATCTCGACCACGCTTGCGATCGTTGCTTCGTCCGGCTGGCCATCGGCGAAGAGCCGCTCGACCTGCCGCCGCTCCGTGCCGCCCATGGAACGTAGCGCCGCGATCAGCGGCAATGTGACTTTGTGCTCGCGCAGGTCGAGGCCCGCGGGCTTGCCGGTGACGGACTCGTCGGCGGTGTAGTCGAGCAGGTCGTCGGCGATCTGGAACGCCATGCCGAGCCGCTCGCCGTAGTACGCAAGCTGCTTCCGAAAGCGTGGCGCGCCCGCCAGCGCGCCGATCTCGCACGCCGCCGATAGCAGCGACGCCGTCTTCGCGCGAATCAGTGCCTCGTAGTCGTTCTCCGAGAAGCTCAAGGCATCGAGCGCGGCGAGCTGCCGTAGCTCGCCGACCGTCATGTCATTCGTCGCCTTCGCGAGCACGCGCAAGACTTCGAGATCGCCGATGCGCACCAGCTCGACGACCGCGCGCGAGTATAGGAAGTCGCCCATGATGACGGAGACTTCGTGGCTGAAGAGCGCATTGATGGTTGGCATGCCACGACGCAGCGCCGAGTGATCGACGGAGTCGTCGTGCACGAGCGTGGCGAGGTGCACGAGCTCGACGACCGCTGCGAGGGTAGCCGCGCGCTCTTCACTGGCATTGTCCGTGGCGCTGGCGAGGAGCACGAGGGTCGGCCGGAACATCTTCCCTTTCATCAGCATCAGATGGCCGTTGACTTCTTCGACCAAAGGGAAATCGGCGGTGACGATTCGGCGCAGCTCATCGCTGGCGCGATCGAGCCCGTCACGTACGTGAGCTTGCAGGTCGCGCAGCGCCGGCGTCAGCGGCGAGCGGGGACGGACGGCCGCGCTCACGAGATCGTTCGCTCGACCGCGGCGAGCCTCGTGCTCGCATCTCGGAATTGAATGTCGACGGCGACGACGCGGCTCAGATAGGTCGCGGCCTCGGCGCGACGGCCGAGCGACTCACATGCTTCCCCGAGCAGATAGAGCACGCCGATGAGCTTCTCGTCGCTCGTGCTGGTGTCATCGAGCGCCCGCGAGAGAATGGTGACGGCGATCTGGTGCTGCTTCTTCTCGACGAAGCATTGTCCGAGTGCCTCGTACGTCCGCACGCGATTCTCCGTACTGCGAAGCGCCTTCTGAAATTCGGCGATCGCCTCGTCGAGCAATCCCATCTCCTTGTACGCGACGCCGAGGTCGTAGTGGCTCTCGTGATCCGAGTCTTCGACGTTGGCGGCGACACCCTCCTTGAACTTGTTGAGCATGTCGGCGAAGTCGGAATTCGCCGCCGCCGTCGGGTCGGGCGCTCCCGTCACCATGCGCGTCGACTTCGGCGACTCATCATCGCGGAGCCAGTCCGACAGATTCACGAAGCGGTCGTCGCTGCCGCGACTCTGCGCGGGCGACGCGACGGGCGTCGGGGGGCGCATCGGATCCGGCTTGGGGGGAGCGGGAATGGCGAACATCACGCCCGTGACGTACGGCGAGCCATTGGCCGGCACCGGCAGCGAGCCGAGCATCTCGCGCGCGCGCTCGTGATCCGGCGCGAGATCGAAGATGCGACTGTAGATCGCGCGCGCTTTGTCCTTCAAACCCAAGCGCAGCAGGCAGTCGGCGAGACCGGCGTACGCGGCGACGAGGAGAGCGCCGCGCTCGTTCGCCCGTACCGCCATCTCGACGTGCTTCTGGTGGTGCGCAAGGGCATCCGGCTGCAAGCCCGTGATGTCGCGCGCAGCGGCGCGAGCGAGCGCATAGTCTGCCGCGCGCTCGAACCCCGCGAGAGCTCCGGTCAGGATCCGCAGCGCCTCACCGTTCTCGCCCGCGTCGGCCAGCGCGCCGGCGAGCTCGTGACGGAGCGACCAGTTCTCCGGCTCCTGTTCAACGCGCTCGCGCAGACGCTCGACAGAGGAGCGCTCGTCGGCCTGCGGCGACGCGATGGCTTGGTGCCCGCCGGTCGCGACGCGCTCGCGTGCTTGGTCGAGCTCGTCGACGATGAACACGAGCGCATTGTCGGATCCGGACGGCGTGTCGTCCGGTTCCGGCTCCCGCTCCGGCGCGGGCTGCTCCGCTTTCTCCTCGACCCCGTAGAGCGAATCGATCCGATCGCGCACATGCAATAGCTGCGGCGGATCCTCCGACTGCGATTCCAGCGTCGGAGGATCCGGAAGGTGCTCGATGAGGCTGGCGGTCGCTTGCGCAATCGCCTCAAGGTCGCCCGCGTGCGCGATCACGTCGGTCTCACCCGTCGCGACGCGCGGTATCTCGTCGATCTCGCCGGCGTCCATGAGCTCGGGCATCGCATCAAGATCGAGATCGCCGGTCATCTCGTTCGGGCGGCGCGAGTCGCGTAAAATCTCGATCGCCGGATTCACGACGGGGGTGAGGAACGCCGACTGCTCGCGCAACAAATGCAAACCGGAATCGCGCGGCGTGATCGGCTCTTCTTCAGCCACCGGCGCCTGCTCTTCACCGTCGTCGTTGTGATCGCTGATGAGAGGGATCGGCACATCCCAGTCGGGCTCGGGCAGCATGGCCGCGTCGGCCAGCATCTGGTCGTCGAGCGACCGCACGTCATCGCTCGGCAGCACGGGCTCGTCCACCAGATGGCCATTGGCGGAGACCGGAGCGGCTTCCGGAAGCTCGATGATTTCCGGGATCGAGGC
>JALZAE010000317.1 GCA_030948535.1 Gemmatimonadota bacterium
ACCTAATATATTAGGTGATAAAATATCGCTGTCGCTGCCGCCCATTCATTGCCACGAAATGGCGTTGCTTGACCGCAATCCGGTCTAGAAATAAGCAATTACGCTAGAGATCCACCACGTGCCGGCACGGCTGTGGGGCTGGCTCACCTAAAGTCATAGTTGACAGCAGTACCGAGGCGCGTTACTCATCACCTAAGACTTTAGGTGAGGAATTGGGGAATGCGATCATCGGAAGTGGTGTTCACGGAGCGAGAGCTCGACGTCATGAACGTCCTGTGGCAGGACGGCTCCGGCACCGCGGGCGAGATTCGTAAGGCGCTGGAGGAGCGCAGTGGGATCTTGCTCGCGGTCAACACAGTGCAGACCGTCCTTGGCATTCTGAAAGAGAAGGGCCGCGTGCGTCACGTGGCGCAAGGCCGCGCGCACCGGTATTACCCAGCTGTGCCGCGGACGGCGGCAAAGGCGAGCGCTGTTCGTCGTCTGGTTCGGACGCTGTTCGATGGATCAGCGAGTCTCCTCGTCACTCAGCTCGTCGCCGATCGCTCGCTGTCCAAGGAAGAAGTTCAAAAGATCCGAGACGTCGTGCGGAAGTCCACTTCTCGCGCGGAGTGAGTCATGATTGCCCTATGGATGGTGCTGTGCCTTGGGCTCACCGTCGTACTCGGCGTCGCGTCAGCGCGGATAGAGCGCGTGATGCTCACGTGGGTTCTTCCGACACGGTGGGTGTGGCTCGCGGCTATCGCCGGCTCCTGCGCGCTCTCCTTCGCCTCGCTGCAGCTGGCCCGCTCGCCAGAGGCATCGCATCGATTTCTTGACAGCGACTGCGGCTCCTGTGCAGCTACGCGCGCGATCTCGCAGCGCGCGAGAGAAGGACGGGCGACATCCGGGGACTCCGCGTTCCTGACGGGTCATCGGCTCGGTGCGGCGATTCGCCTTCGGATCAATGCGGTGCGAGAATGGAGTGGCGACCTCGTGGTCGGTCTTGCGCCTTACGATCGCGCGATGTTGATCACGGATTTCGTTGGAGCTCTCGTAGCGCTCTCCTGGCTGACCGGCGCCTGGTTGTCCCTTCGCCATCGCCGCGAGACGTGGAGCGTCGGTGAGGTCGATGGTACTTCAGTGCGTTTCGCCGCTGCCTTCGGACCCGCGGTAATTGGAGTCATGCGACCGGAGATCGTGATACCGATGTGGGCGCTCGAACTCGAGCAACCGGAACGCGCGCTCCTCCTCACGCACGAGCGCGAGCATCTTCGATCGCACGATGCGCGCGCGCTGGCGCTCGCGGTAGTGCTCGTCGCCCTTGTCCCGTGGAATCCCGCGCTCTGGTGGCTATTCAGACGGCTCCGGTTCGCCATCGAGGTCGACTGCGACCAGCGCGTGTTGGGGCAGGGGGCCGCGCTACCGACGTACGCACAGCTCCTTGTCCGAATCGGCGAGCGACTCGGCAAGCACTCAGGAGGGATCGGCGGGGCTTCGCTTGCTTCGGCGGCATTTCTGGAGCGCGGCTCTGAAGTGCGTCGTCGTCTCGAAGCCATCACCGACCCGTGGCGCACCCGAACGGTGCTGCGCCGAGGTGTTCACGGGCTACGTCTCGTAGCAAGTGCGAGCGTGGCGCTGATCACTGCCGCTATTCTTGCGTTTGCGGCTCCACGTCTTCCCGCGGCGACGACGGTGGCCGGTCCCGCGTGGACATCGGCAGTGATCGACGCGATGCGGGACGACGGTCTGGCGCGGCCCGAAGCCATTGCCGTCCGCAGTGGCAACATCCTTCACATCCAAGTGCGTCCGGCTGACTCGCTCGCGGGACCGGTCCTGGCGAAGGCGGCGTGGCGCGGCGTTCCCGTCGGCGCGCGCGTCGACAGCATCGAGATCGCCATCCGTAAGACGTCGGAATCACAGCTCGTCGGCGTCTACGCTCGCGGACGAAACGAGTAACACGTCGCTCCTGGATGAGATCTTCAATGGACGCTGTCTCGGGAACACCACTCGTCGCGGCGGCGCAGCTGCTTTGCGCGAAGTGGAAGCCGCTTCTGCTATATCACCTCTCGGACGGCTGTCATCGATTCGGCGAGCTGCAATCGCGCATGCCCGGGATCACGCACAAAGTGCTGATCGAACAGCTCCGCGCGCTCGAGCGCGATGGCCTGATCGTGCGCCGTGTCATTCCAGGCCGGCAGAAGTATTCCGAATACCTCCTCACCTCGCTCGGTGCCGAACTCCGTCCGTGGCTTGGACTGATGGAGGCGTGGGGCGAGCGCTATCAGGCGTACGCGCGACATCGGGCACTTCGGCGTGACGTCCGGGGATGGAGCAACGCTACCAGTGACGGACGCTCATCGACGGGCATCCGTGCCGTGGCCGAGGCGAAACCCGGCCAGTTCAATCGAGAGATGCGAGATCGCCAAAGCACGGCTTCCCCACTCGAAGACGTCCGTACGGCTATCG
This sequence comes from Gemmatimonadota bacterium, assembly GCA_030948535.1. Lineage (GTDB taxonomy): Bacteria > Gemmatimonadota > Gemmatimonadetes > Gemmatimonadales > Gemmatimonadaceae > JALZAE01. Next base: position 2,446 of record JALZAE010000317.1, read on the forward strand.
TCATTCACTCCGATTCCCACCGCGACTAAGCGGAGGCCCAAATGATCACCGACCCGGCTCTCGGAGCACGTCCTTCGTTCAAGAAATTTCTCGAGGCGATCGTCGTTGCGGTCGTGAAGGATACGATGATGTTTCTGTGTGTCGCCTTCGCCGCCACCGCCGTCGCCTGCGCCTATCTTGGCGAGTGGGGGAACGTGACAGACGGCGTTGCCCTCACCGCTTTGTCTGCTCTCTTCTTCGTTCGGTTACCGGCGCGGTGGAAAAGAAGCAAAATGGCGTAGCAGTGCGCGACGAGAGGAACGCGAGAGAGGCCGCGGCTATGGCGACGCGCATCGCGCGTTCGGCGGCGCGGTGTTGTGCCCAATGGCGGACCGCCGTTTCGCCTGAGCTCCTCGTTTTCCAAAACGCGGCGGGCAACGTGTATCGAACGCGGTGACCTGACGATTTCAACGCGCGATAGTAGGTTCTCGCCATGCCCGTGACCGTTCGTGAGGACAGCCGCGGCCGGTTGATCCTCGAAGATTCCGGCGGCGATCTGTGGTACGTCTACGCCGCGCCGGGTGACCGCCGTCGCGCGTTCGTGACGCCCCTAGACGTCGCCCCTGATGCGGAGTGCCCCATCTTCGCGGGCGAGCGAGAGGACCGGGCCTTCTCCCCGCTGCCAGTCGCGTGGCGACATCTCGCCGCTCAAGAACTCGACGCATGTTGTCGCGCGGCGGTCCGTCTCTCGGGTCTTGGACGCACACACCAGCGCCCACCGTAGCTCCAAGGTCACTCGGAAAAGGTTCAGTCGGTCAACTGCGCGTGTGTTTGGTCTTGACGCATCGCGCTGCGCGTGCGCGATGCCCTTCATCCGCACCTCCCGGAAACGATCCTGCCGGAGCGTAGCGACGATGAGAAGACGCCGGTTACCATGGCTCACGGTCATGCGATAGTCGCAGACCGAGATGTGCAATTGAGCATGGAGCAGGCTAACGCCGATGTCCGACTCGACCAGAGCAATCGAGAAAACCATCCCAGTGACGGCGATCGCGCCGCTCGCGGATCGAGCACCTGGATCGGTTGAGCGACCGGCCGAGCGCGCCGGTGGTGGCGCGCCGCGCGAGCCGCACTATGGGGAGATGATCGCGCGTTATCTCGGGCCGCGCGTGATGGATGTCTTCGCCGATGATGACGTGACGGAGGTGTACATCAATCCTGGCGACGCACGTGTGCGGTTGGATACGCGCTCTCGCGGAAGGATCGACAGCGGCCATGGGCTCGAGCCGGCGCGCGTCGAGATGTTTCTCAATGTGATCGCGACCGCGCATCGCGTCGTCCTCGGCCCGCGATCGCCGCGGCTACAAGCTGAGCTGCCGACCGCCGTATTTCGCGGTGCGCGGCTGCAGGGCTTCGTTCCACCGTTGGTCGCCGGTCCTGCATTCAACATCCGCAAGCCACCGGCGGTGGTCTACACACTCGACAGCTACGTCGCGCGCGGAGCGCTGAGCGCGGCATGGCGCGCGCGCATCGCGGTCGCAGTTACCGAGCGTCGCAATATTGTCATATACGGCGGGACTAACAGCGGCAAGACAACATTCGTGAACGCGATCCTTGACGAGATCGCGCGTGTATGCCCGCAGGATCGCATCGCGATTCTCGAGGACACCGTCGAGGTCCAGTGCACGGCGCCGGATCACATCGCGCTCCGGACAACGGCCGACGTCGCATTGGTGGATCTGGTTGCGAGCACGCTCCGGACGAGCCCCGATCGAATCATCGTCGGAGAAGTCCGCGGCGTTGAAGCACTGAGCCTACTGGACGCGTGGGCTACCGGACATCCCGGGGGCATCGCGACGATTCACGCTTCTTCGCCGTTCGGCGCGCTCAGTCGCCTCGACCGGCTTGCGCAGCGCGCGAACGTCCCGCCGCAACGCGAGCTGATCGCCGAAGCGGTTCATCTCCTGATCGGCCTCGCCGGCGCAGGCAGTGACCGCCGTGTCACTGACGTCGTTCGCGTCGACGGCCTCACTCGTGACGGCAAGTTCGTCCTCCGGCATCTCGATCCGTGGGACGCTCACGCGCAGTCATCTGAATCATCCGCCCACCTTGCGCACGGAGGCACCGAGCATGTTCGAGCGTCTCAGCCGTTTGTCTGACAGAATCGTAAGTCACACCTCTCCGCCATGTCGCGCGATGCGGAGACGAGGATTGCGAGCGCGCGCCGCAGTCGCGTCGCTGGTGTTCCTCGTGTTCGCGCGCACCGCCTCCGCGACCACGACCGGCCCGTCGATGCCGTGGGACACGCCGCTCCAGAATCTGCTCGACAACTTGTCCGGACCGACCGCACGCGTCCTCGTGCTGGTCGCCATTGTCGGCGCGGGGCTGCTGTGGGCGTTCACGCGAAATGAGGAAGGCATGAAGCGACTCGGCCAAATCGCGTTCGGCGGCGCGATCGCGCTGGGTGCGGTAACGCTGCTGGCCAACCTCGGCATCGTCGCCGCAACTCTCTAGATCGTGTCTCGCATGTCTGAGATGTCACCAAGCGCGCGCCGGATGGAGAGCGCAGTGGCTCTAGATGCCGGGCCGTACGCGGCCCCGATCCATCCTTCGCTCGTGCGGCCGCTGCTCTACATGGGTGTGGAGCGCCATGTGATCGCGCTCGAGGCGACGATCGGACTCGCACTCGTTGTCGGCGTGGGCATCCACCTCATCACGCTCGCGCTCTTGGCGGCCGTGATCCTCGCTGTGCATCCCGCGCTCGTCTGGGTGACCGCCCGCGATCCCCTGGCGTCGGAGATCTTCCTGCGCAGCCGCGGCTACGCCGACTTCTACGCGCCGCACGCCTCGATTCACGACATGCCGCGCACGCCGCGGCCATCCATCCCAAAGGCGCGGTAGAGAGTCCATGGAACTTCTCTCACTGATGGTGGGTGGCGCCGCGGGGGCCGGCCTTGCGAGCTTCGCGCGCTCGAACCGGGAGCATCGGACGGAACCTGCGGGCTTGGCCGACCTCCTTGGTTGGGCATATCTCGTCGACGATGGCGTCGTGCTTCAGAAGGATGGATCGCTACTCGCTGCGTTTCGGTATCGCGGGCCAGACATGCAAAGCGCGACAGCGAGGGCGCTCGCAGCGCTGTCGCGGCAGTTCAACGATGCGATGCTTGGCTTCACCGACGGTTGGATGTTTCACGTCGATGCGATGCGGAGCCTGGCTCCAGCCTACGCCGAGAGCCGTTTTCCATCCGCGGTTCCGGCGTGGATCGACGCGGAACGACGCGCCCAGTTTCGGTCATCGCGGCCGCAGTTCATCAGCGACTTCACGCTGAGCGTGACGTACCTGCCTGTCGCGGAGGTGTACGCGCGCGCCGCGCGCGCGTTCATCAGTGGTGCGCCAAGCGAGCGTGATTGGCGAGGCGTCCTGCACGAGTTCCGCGCTGCGTTGTCGACGTTAGCGAACCGGCTTGGCAGCGGTCTCAGAGTCGAGCGTCTCGACTCCGACGCAATTGTTGCGCACTTGCATCGGTGCCTGACGGGGCTGCCGCAGGCGGTGAGCGCGCCGCCGTTCGGTGCGTACATCAACAGCGTGGTGGCGAGCCAGGAGCTGGTTGGCGGCTTCGCGCCGCGAGTTGGCGATCAGCATCTGCGCTTGGTCGCCATCACGGGATATCCGGAAGGCCTCGACGCGCACCGATCACCGCTCGGTCGACTGGATTTCCTCACCACGTTGCCCTTCACCTATCGCTGGTCAAGCCGGTTCATCCCGGTCGGTCCGCTCACGGCAGCGACGTTGATCCGGAAGCATCAGCAGAAGTGGTTCATGGGTCGGAAGGGTGTGAGCGCGTTCTTACGCGAGATGTCCGGAGGGAAGGACCTCTCGGACCGACGGGAAGCGCGGAACGAAGAGCTCTTCTACGATGCGGAGAAGAGCCGCATGGCCAAGGACGCCGCGGCTGCCCTCGCAGAGAACAGTTCCGGACGAGTGCGATTCGGCTTCGCGACGCAGGTCATTGTCGTCGCGAACGAGGATGACACAGTCGCCGATGCCAACGCGCGTATGGCGCTGACCGCCCTACACGACCATGGCTTCACGGCACGAGTGGAGACCGTCAACGCGCTGGACGCGTTCTTCGGTACGCTGCCCGGACACGGGTATGCGAATCTGCGACGTCCGCTGCTCTCGACGGCGAACATCGTCGAGTTGTGGCCACTAACCAGTGTGTGGCCCGGATTGGACCACAACCCCTCGCCGTATTTTCCCGACGCGAGTCCGCCGCTCATGCACGTCGCCACCGATGGGTCGACGCCATTCCGCTTCAACCTGCACGTCGGCGACATCGGGCACACGCTCCTCGTCGGGGCGACCGGGGCAGGGAAGTCCACCTTCGTCGGTCTCGTCATCGCGCAGTGGCAACGCTACCCGACGGCGCGAACGTTCGTCTTCGACGTCGGCTATTCGCACTGGCTGCTCGCTCGAGCCGCCGGCGCGACGCACTACGACTTGAGCGATGTGGCCGGTGCCGGCGCCGCAGTGCCTTCGTCGCCGTCCGCGCTCGCGTTCCAACCTCTCGCTGACATCGATCACCTCGGGGAGCGCACGTGGGCTGCAGAATGGCTTGAGCTCATGCTCGAGATGCAGGGGGTGGTGCTCACCAGTGAGCGCCGCGCGCGACTGGCGCGTGCATTGGAGCTCGTCGCTCACGAGCCCCGCCCACACCGCACGCTCACGGAATTCGCCGTACAGGTGCAGGATATCGAAATCGCCGACGCGCTCCGTCCCTATTGCTCCGGCGGCGCGGTCGGGTCACTCCTCGATGGGACCGAAGCATCCGGCGCGCGTTCGCACGACGACACCAGTCGGCACGACGAACCGGCGGCGTATCAGGTCTTTGAGCTCAAAGCCTTGATGGAGCTGAGCGACACGGTGCTCGCGCCGGTGTTGCTCTATCTCTTTCGTCGGATCGAACGCTGTCTCGATGGCCGGCCGACGCTGATCGTCATCGAAGAGCTGTGGGCGCCGCTGATGCGGACCGCGTTCGCGTCCCGGATCAAGCAGTATTTGCTGACACTCAGAAAACAAAATGCCGCGGTACTTCTCGTCGCGCACTCCTTGGCGCAGCTCGAGGAGATCCCGGGGAAGCAGATCATAGTCGAGAGCTGTCCGACGAGAGTCCTGCTGCCAAACCCGGCGGCCGAGTCGGCCGAGAACGCGCGACTGTACCACGAGATCGGCCTGAACGAACGGGAGGTGGCGATCATCGCGAGCGCGGTGCCGAAGCGGGACTACTTTGTCGCCTCACCGCTCGGGAGTCGCCTCGTCACGCTCGAGCTCGGCCCGGTCGCCCTGGCATTTCTCGGTACGCCGTTGGGGATGACGCCCGACGCACTGCGATCCGTGGTCGACCAAATGATCGCCG
>JALZAE010000322.1 GCA_030948535.1 Gemmatimonadota bacterium
TCAGCACGCGCATCGGCTACTGGCTCGACTACAGCGATCCGTACATCACGTATTCCAACGACTACGTGGAGAGCGTGTGGTGGGCGCTGGCGACGCTCCACCAGAAGGGACTGCTGTATCGCGGACACAAGATTCTGCCGTATTGCTCGCGCTGCGGCACGGCTTTGTCGAGCCACGAAGTCGCGCAGGGTTACGAGGACGTCAAAGATCCGAGCGTCTTCCTGGCGCTGCCGTTACTCAACCCCGATGGCTCTGACGCCAGTCGAAAGATCCTCGTCTGGACCACGACGCCGTGGACGCTCGTCTCCAACACGGCGCTGGCGGTGCATCCCGAGCTTGTGTATGTCGAGCTCGTACGCAGGAAGGACCGTGAGCGAGTGCTGCTCGCCGAGGCGCGTGTCGCGGCGGTGCTCGGCGACGACTTCGCCGACCGGTGGGATACCGGAGCGCGCTTTACCGGCGCGGAGCTCGTCGGTCTGCGCTATCGCCGCCCGCTCGACTGGGTGACGTACCCGCAAGGCGAGCACGAGCTGATCGTCGGCGAGGAATTCGTCTCGGCGGATGACGGCACGGGTGTGGTGCACATGTCGCCGGCGTTTGGTGCGGACGACTACGCGGCGGGGCAGCGGCATGGACTGGCATTCGTGCAGCCCGTGAATGCGCGCGGCGAGTTTCCGGCCGACATGCCGCTCGTCGGCGGAATGTTCGTGAAGAAGGCCGATCCGCTCATCGTCGACGAGTTGAAGAAGCGCGGTGTGCTCTGGAAGGCCACCACGATCGAGCACTCGTACCCGCACTGCTGGCGCTGCGGCACGCCGCTTCTCTACTACGCGCGCGAAAGCTGGTTCGTGCGCACGACATCGTATCGCGATGCGATGCTCGCGCGCAACGCGCGGGTGAACTGGAATCCGCCCGAGATCGGCTCCGGACGCTTCGGCGAATGGTTGGAGAACAACATCGATTGGGCGGTCTCGCGCGATCGCTACTGGGGCACGCCGCTGCCGCTCTGGGTCTGCGAGCGCGACTCCTCGCACGTCGAGGCCATCGGCAGCTACGCCGCGCTGGCCGAGCGTGTGGGCCGCGCCCTGCCCGCGGACTTCGATCCGCATAAGCCGTTCATCGATCGGTACGAGTGGCCGTGCGGTGAGTGCCGAGTGCCGGGTGCCGAGCTCGGCGCCCCGATGATGCGTCGCACGACGGAAGTCATCGACGGATGGTTCGACTCCGGGTCGATGCCCTTCGCGCAGTGGCATTTCCCGTTCGAGAACCAGGCACTGACGGCGAGCCAATATCCCGCCGACTTCATCGCCGAGGGGCTCGATCAGACTCGCGGATGGTTCTACTCGATGCTGGCGATCGCGTCGGGAATGGGCGACGCGGTGCCGAACAATTTGACCGACGAAGGGACCGACGCGCTGGCCGCTCCGTATCGCGCGGTCGTGGTCAACAACCTCATCCTCGACGCCGCGGGCGTGAAGATGAGCAAGCACCTCGGCAACACCGTCGATCCCTTTGATGTCACGACGAGATACGGCGCCGACGCGGTGCGACTGTTCCTCGTCGCGGCGAGTCAGGTGTGGCTGCCGCGCAAGTTCGACGAGAAGAAGATCGGCGAGATTTCCGGACGCTTTCTGCTCACGCTCAAGAACATCTACAGCGGAATGTTCGCGCAGTACGCGAACTTCGGCTGGACGCCGGGGGAGGGCGATCCCCCGGTTGCGGAGCGGTCGGCGATCGACCGCTGGATTCTGTCGCGCCTCAGCGAGGCGGAGCGGGAAGCCGATCGGGCGCTGACGGGGTACGATGTGTACGCCGCGGTGCACGTCATCATGCGATTCGTCGACGAGGATGTCTCGAAATGGTATGTGCGGCAAACCCGCGCGCGGTTCTACGATGTCGAATCGGATGACAACCGCGCGGCGTTCGCGACGTTGCACGAAGTGCTGGTGGTGGCGTGCAGGCTTCTGGCGCCCGTGTGTCCGTTCGTCACCGATTGGGTGCATCGCGAGCTGACGGGGGAGTCGGTACACCTTGCTGCGTACGTGAGGCCGGGCGAGCGCTACCGGGACATCGAGGTCGAGCAGCGGATGGACGACATTCGCACGCTCGCAACACTGGGCCACGCGGCGCGCGACAAGGCCGAGATCAAGGTCCGGCAGCCGCTGGAACGGATGGTATGTGTTGTGCCAAACTGCGATGAAGCGTCGTTGCACGCGTTGATTCCGCTGTTGGCGGCGGAGCTGAACGTGAAGACGATCGATTTCGCACAGAGCGGCGAGTCGTTTGTGCGATTTCGTGCAAAGCCAAACTTCAGGACGCTCGGTAAGGTGTTCGGGAAGGGGACGCCGCTGGCGGCGAAAGCGGTCGAGGCGTTCTCCCACGAGGATCTGGTCGAGTGGCAGAAGGGCAGCGCGCTGGCGGTGTCGGTCGAGGGCGTCACGCACGTCGTTCGCCCGGAGGATTTCGACCTGTTGCGCGAGTCGACGGGCGATTTGGTGGTGGAGAGTCAAGGAGGCTACTTTGCGGCGCTCGATGTCACGATCTCGCCGGCGCTGCGTCTGGAAGGGCTGGCACGAGAGCTGGTGAGCCGGGTACAGCGGATGCGGAAGGAAGCCGGACTCTTGGTGAGCGATCGCATCGTACTGTGGATGAGCGGGGATGCACCGGTAGAGGAAGCCGCGCGGGACCACGAGGGGTATATCCGTGCGGAGACGTTGGCCACCGAGCTTCATGTGGGCGCGATACGCGCTGGGGAGACCGGGGCGGTTGAGCAGACAAATCACGCGGTGAATGCGGCGGAGCTGGACGGTCTCGCCGCGCACATCGCCCTCACGCGAGTAGGATAAGCCATGCCCGCTTCGTCAACTGGGACAGGCAAGAAGGCGAAGGAGAAGGAGAAGGCGAAGGACAAGTCGAAGGGGATGACCAAGAAACTGCGCGACCACTTCGAGAAGCGGTTGCTCGAGGAGCGGAAGCGCGTGCTGAAGGAGCTCGGTCAGTACAACGAGACCTTCAACGTGTCCGCGACAGCAGCCGACGGCGACATCAGCTCGTATCGCTTCCACATGGCGGATCAAGGCACCGACGCCATGGAGCGCGAGAAGGCGTTCCTCTTCGCCAGTCAGGAAGGACGTTTCCTCTGGCACATCGACGAAGCGCTGCGCCGGCTGTATCGCTCGCCCGAGACCTTTGGCAAGTGCCACAATTGCGGCAACGACATCGACTTCGACCGGCTCGACGCGCTGCCGCACGCGCGGTTGTGCTTTGGCTGCAAGCAGCGCGAAGAGAATGGAAAGAAGCAGTCTCAGGGCTAAAGGGGTCGTCTTCTGGCCGACGTTGGTGGCCGTGGTCGCGCTCGACTACGCCACCAAGTGGCTCGTCGTGCGCTACCTCGTCGAGGAGTACACGCCGCATCCGACCGTGTTCGGCAACCTCGTGCGCATGACGCTCGCGTTCAACACCGGCGCCGCGTTCAGCATGAGCGTCGGCGACTCGTCGCGATGGGTATTCACGGCGTTGGCGCTGCTCGCGCTGCTCGTTCTCGCGCGGGTGTATCGCGCGACGAAGCCGGACGATCGCGCACGCGCCTTGGCGCTGGCACTCGTGTGTGCGGGCGCGATCGGCAACGTCATCGACCGGCTGCGGCCGGGCTCGAAAGGCGTCATCGATTTCATCGACGTCGGTTTCGGGAGCGTGCGCTTCTACACGTTCAACGTCGCGGACGTCGGCGTGAGCTTCGGCGCGCTGCTCCTGGCTTGGGTGCTATGGCGCGATGACCGCGAGCCGGCGCCCGCCGTGCTGCAGGAGAGCGGGAGCTCGTGAGTCTCGACGCGCGGGAGCCGGAGTCGGGCAAGCGGACGCTGTTCTGGTCGCTGGTGATCGCTGTGATCGTGCTCGACATCGTGACGAAGCGCATGGCGCTCGCCGCGCTCACGCCCCGATTCCGAGCGCTTCCCGTGGTGGGCGACTGGATCACCTTGCATCTCGTGTACAATCGCGGTGCCGCGTTCGGGCTGAGCCTGGGCCCGTACTCGCGCTGGATTTTCATGGTGCTCACGGTCGTCGCGCTGTTCATTCTCGCGCGGCTCTATCGCGCGGCGCAGCCGGGCGATCGCCTCCGGCTCATGGCTGTCGGTCTCGTCTGCGGCGGCGCGGTCGGAAACTTGCTCGACCGCATCCCGACCAACAACGGCGTCGTCGATTTCATCGACGTCGGCGTCGGCGTGCATCGCTGGCCGACGTTCAATGTCGCCGACATGGCGATCAGCTGCGGCGCGTTGTTGCTGGCGTGGTCGCTCTGGGGTGACGACGCGCCGGATGAGGCGGCCAAGTCCACCGTGACGACGACGACCGAGGAGCACGTCGTCGTCGCCAGCCCCCCGGCCGACCATCTCCCCGACGCGCCGAGCACCGTCGATGGCTGACGCGCCGGGGACGCGGCATGAGTTCACGGTCGAGG
>JALZAE010000330.1 GCA_030948535.1 Gemmatimonadota bacterium
TGCTCAGGCAACGCACGCTGGACTCTCGAGCTCGAGGCTGTGATGCCCAACCGGACTTTCTCTCGCGTCGCGCCTGTCATGCTCGCCGCGCTTTGCTCGCTTGCTTGCGCCGGCACCGCGGGGGCCGGCACGCCGCCGCGCTTCGCGGTCACTGTCGCCGCGGCCGCACGCGCGCAGCCCGTGACTGGCCGATTGATCGTTCTCCTCTCGAAGCGCGATCAGCCGGAGCCGCGCTTTCTCGCCTCACCGACCGGTCCGGCGATGTTCGCCATCGACCTCGACCAACTGAAGGCCGGTACCGCCGCCATCGTCGATGACCACGCGCTCGGTTATCCCGGCTCGCTGTCGGCCATCCCCGCGGGCGACTACTACGCGCAAGCGATCATCAACGTCTACGAGCAGGCGAAACGCTCTGACGGCCACACGGTGTGGCTGCACCTGAACGATGGGAATATCGAGACCTTCGCGTCCGCGGCCGGCAACATCTACAGCGACGTCCAGAAGGTGCACGTCGGCGATGGCGGCGAGATCAAGATCACGATCAATCACCTGATCGCCGCGCAGCCGCGACCCACCGACACCGACTGGATCAAGTACGTCCGCGTGCAGAGCGACAGGCTCACGAAGTTTTGGGGCCGGCCCACCTACGTCAACGCCGTTGTGTTGCTGCCCAAGGGATACGCCGAGCATCCGAACGTGCGCTATCCCGTCGTCTACCCGCTCGGCCACAGCATTCCCTTTTCATTCACCACGGACTCGGCGCGCGCAGGCGGCCAGGTCGGAAAGGTGAGCGAGGTGACTGGAACGGAGTCGGGGTTCGACTTCTACAAGCAGTGGATCTCGGACGGATATCCGCGCTTCATCGCGATCACGCTCGAGCAGCAGACGCCGTACTTCCCCGATTCCTATTCGGTCAACTCGGCGAACAATGGACCGTATGGCGACGCGATCGTCGAGGAAGTGATGCCGTACCTCGAGACGCACTTTCGCGCGATCGACAAGCCGTACGCCCGGCTGATCGAAGGCGCGTCGACGAGCGGATGGCAGACGCTCGCGCTCCAACTGCAGCATCCGGATTTCTTCGGGGGCGCGTGGATCTTTCAGCCCGATCCAATCGACTTCAAGCGCTATCAACAGATCGACATCTATCAAGACAGCAGCGCCTTCACGCTGCCGATCGGCCAGTTCAACAGCTACGAGCGACCCTTCCGCCGCACCGTGCAAGGACAGGTCGTATGGACCGCGCGGCAGCTCAGTCTCTTTGAGGAAGTGCTCGGCACGCATGGCCGCTCGAGCTACCAGTACGGCGCGTGGGAAGCGGTCTATGGTCCCGTCGGTGACGACGGCTACCCGAAGCCACTCTGGAACAACCTGACCGGCACAATCGACCACGACGTGGCGAGCTATTGGCGCGATCACGGATACGATCTGCGCGCGTACGCCGAGAAGAACTGGGCGACGATTGGACCGAAGGTCGTCGGGAAGCTGCACTTCTCCGCCGGCGACATGGATGACTTCTATCTCAACCTCGCCGTGTACCAGTTCGAGGATTTCCTCAAGCACACGACGAATCCGCACTACGAGGGTGAGTTCACCTATGGCCGCCCCATGAAGGGGCATTCGTGGCACGGCCAGACCTGGGCCGAGCTGGTGAAGCGGATGGGCGCGTACGTTCGTGATCACGCGCCCGCGGGCGAGAAGACGAGCGAGTGGATGTACTGACCGTGCCACCGACCGGAGTCCGAGTATGAGTCGCTGGATCGCCCGGCTGATGATCGCTATTCGAATCTTTCTCGCGTTCGTCTTCATCGCGTACGGCGCCGCGAAGCTGTTCGGCGGCCAGTTCTACTACGGCGATTGGTCCGCGACCAGGAGCACAATCGGCGGGCCGTCGTTCGTCTGGTACTTTTACGGCTACTCGCCTTTCTACGGGCGCGTGATCGGGCTGTTCGAGCTCGTGCCGGCCATCATGTTATTGATTCCGAGAACCGCCGCGGCCGGCGCGGCCGCGCTCTTCGCCGTCTCGTTGAACGTCGCGATCATGGACTTCGCGTTCAACTTTCCGGGCGTGAAGTACGCGGCGGCGTTTTACACCTTCCTGTGTGTCGTGTTGATAGCATACGACTCGAGGAAGCTCGGACTCCTGCTGCTCTCACAGGGCGAGGCCGCGGCCGCGTTCGACGCGGCGATGCGATACCGCTCGGCGCCGCGGGAACGCGCGCCGGCGATCGGCCGCCGCGCGCTAATCGTCGGCGCGGTCATCCTCATCCCGGTCCTGATCGCTCTCGCCGACGTCGTCATCGTCTCGCGCGATCTCGGACCGCGTGCCGAGTCGCTCGCGGCCCTCGTCGAGCGCGGCATGAAGGCGAGTGATCTCAAGATGACGCGCTTACGGATGACGGGCTCGTACGGCACTCGCACCGCCCTCGCCGACTACCAGCTCATCGGGTCGGACCCGTCCAAGATCTTCCGTGTCGAATCCACGCGGCCGCACGGCTTCACCGGATGGCGCGTAATCAAGATTTCCGAGCTTTCGCCGAGCGACTCGTCCGCCGTGGTGCGCCCGCGCTAGCCGCGCTTTGCACCCGGTAGTTCATGTAGACGCAGCCGCCATCGATCGCCCGCGTTTCGGTGAGCTCGAGGTGAATGCGCCGGCCCGCGTCGCGAAACGTCGGAATCCCCGCGCCGAGCAGCACGGGATGCACGTTGAGTCCGACTTCGTCGATCACGCCGGCGGCGAAGAGGGAGCGCGCCAGATCTCCGCCCCCCATGACGCAGATCTTCCCGCCCGGCTGCTGCTTGAGCTCGCGAACGAACTCACCGGCGTCGGACGTGACAAGGGTGACGCCGGGCACCGTGATCTCGCGGAGCGTGCGTGAGAAGACGTAGCCGGAGACGCCCGGCATTCCGCCGCCTTTGCCACGCGCGCTCTGACCGACCGCCTCCCAGGTTTTTCGGCCCATCAGCATCGTGTCGACGCCGTCCCAGAACGACTTCATGATCTGCTGGACGTCTTTGCTGAAGTGCAGCCAGTCGACACCGCCGTCCGGGGTGCCGAGGAATCCATCGAGGCTGCATGCGCCGCCGTAGGTCACCGTCCGCATCGCGATATCCTCCGTGCGATTGATCCATCGTGCCGGCCGCCGATGCGCGATATACTATACACGCATATAGTAACGATTCTAACCCGTCATATAGAAACCGTCAAGCGTGAGCCCACGCCCCCGCAAGGTCAGCGACGAGCAGGTGTTCGCCGCCGCCTATCGCGCCATGAATCGCCTGGGACCCGGCGAGCTGACGCTGGCCGAGATCGCCGCTGAGGCCGGTGTGACCGCCGGCGCGCTCTCCCAGCGCTTTGGGTCGAAGCGGCAGCTTCTTCTATCGCTCGCCGGCCGAGCCGCCGCATCGGCCGGCCACTTCATTCGCGCGCTCGCCACGAAGCACGACTCGCCGCTCGCCGCGCTGCGCGACTATGCGGCGTACATGGCGCATCTAGCCGAGTCGCCCCCGGCGCTCGCGCGCAGCCTCGCCTATCTGCAGATCGATCTGACCGACCCGGACTTTCACGCGCTCCTCGTCGCGCAGGCGCGGGCGTCGCGGGCCGGCCTGCAGGAGCTCGTGCGCGCGGCGGTCGACGCCGGCGAGCTCGCACCGCGCACCGATGCGCGCATGCTGACGCGGATGATCGACGTCGCGCTCAGCGGCTCGCTGATGACCTATGCCATTTATCGCGACGGCACCGCGGCGCGCTGGCTTCGCGAAAACGTCGACGCCGTGCTCGCGCCGTATCTCTCCGCGAAGCGAAAACGCGGAAGTCGCACGACCCGCCGGCGCGGTTGACATCGCCGTGTCGCGACCGGAGCTTCCCGGCGGACGAATCACCATCTGACCCGCGGGAGACGATTCGCGATGGCGCATGCGCAGCTTCCTGTTGTCGATCCGAGACCCATCACCATGCGCCGCGATGCCTGGTGGGTGCAGCCGCTCGTCACCGCGATCATCCTCACGTCCTTCATCGTGTATGCGACGTGGGCGGCCTTTCAAAACGCCCACTACACGTTCGGTCCCTATCTCTCCCCCTTCTATTCACCTGAGATTTTCGGCGATTCTCCGCACGCCTGGTTCGGGCCGAAACCCGCCGCGTGGCCGGGATGGCTCCCCTTCTCGCCGGCGCTGCTGATCCTCCCCTTCCCCGGCCTCTTTCGCGTCACCTGCTACTACTATCGGGGCGCATATTACAAGGCGATGTGGGCCGATCCGCCGAACTGCACCGTAGCCGAGCCGCGCAAGAGATACTGGGGCGAGCAGCGCTTCCCGCTCATCGTCCAGAACATCCACCGCTACTTCCTCTATTTCGCGCTGCTCTTCCTGATCTTCCTCACGCTCGACGTCTGGAAGGCGATGTGGTTCACCGATGCCGCCGGCGTCCGCCACTTCGGCATCGGCATCGGCACGCTCATCCTGGCGCTCAACGTCGTCCTTCTCGCGAGCTACACGTTCGGCTGCCACTCCCTCCGCCACATCGTCGGCGGCTATCTCGACCAGCTTTCCGGCCGCCCCGTCCGCAAAACGCTCTACGATTGCGCGAGCTGCTTCAACCGATGGCACATGAAGTGGGCGTGGATGAGCTTGTTCGGCGTGGCACTGACCGACTTGTATGTGCGGTTGTGTAGCATGGGGATTTTGCATGACCTCCGCCTTTTTTAGCGGGTATGGGGTGCGGCGAATGGGGGACGGTCATCTGAAAGGATCTCTCAGTCAGCCGCACTCTGTTCGCCGAACCCCGAGCCCTGCCGTCGATGCCTGACTTCACGACGCACGACCACGACGTCCTCGTCATCGGCGCCGGCGGCGCCGGTCTCCGCGCCGCGATCGCTGCTGCCGCGGCGGGCGTTCGCGTCGGACTCGTCTGTAAATCGCTCCTCGGCAAAGCGCACACGGTCATGGCCGAGGG
>JALZAE010000352.1 GCA_030948535.1 Gemmatimonadota bacterium
GCACGACCGGGTTTGGCACCTTGATGATCGCGCCGGCGGTGTTCGCGTTTGGTCTCGTCGCATTCGGATTCCTCGGAATGGGCCCGGTCACCATCGCGGTCGATTCTTATGGTCCCGTCACCGACAACGCACAATCGATCTTTGAGCTGTCACTGATCGAGCAGGTGCCCGGCATCCGCCAGCAACTGAAGAACGACTACGGCTTCGATCCCCAGTTCGAGAGGGCGAAGGATCTGCTCGAGGAGAATGACGGGGCCGGCAACACATTCAAGGCGACTGCCAAGCCGGTTCTCATCGGCACCGCGGTAGTTGGTGCCACGACAATGATCTTCTCGATCATCCTCGGGCTCACCCACGGATTGCAACCGGAGTTCATCTCGAACCTTTCCATTCTGCACCCGCCGTTCCTGCTCGGCCTCATCGCCGGTGGAGCGATGATCTACTGGTTTACTGGCGCATCGACCCAGGCGGTAACGACTGGTGCGTACCGGGCGGTCGAGTTCATCAAGGCCAACATCAATCTCGAGAGCGCGGCGAGAGCCTCAGTCGCCGACAGCAAGAAGGTGGTCGAGATCTGCACCAAGTACGCGCAGAAGGGGATGTTCAACATCTTCCTCACGGTGTTCTTCGCCACGCTCGGCTTCGCGTTCGTGGAGCCGTACTTCTTCATCGGCTATCTCCTGTCGATCGCGCTGTTCGGTCTGTACCAGGCGATCTTCATGGCGAACGCCGGCGGCGCGTGGGACAACGCGAAGAAGATCGTGGAGACGGAGCTGAAGCAGAAAGGCACGCCGCTCCATGCCGCGACGGTCGTCGGCGACACGGTCGGCGATCCGTTCAAGGACACGTCGTCGGTCGCACTCAACCCAATCATCAAGTTCACGACGCTGTTCGGGTTGCTGGCGGTCGAGCTCGCGGTGTCGCTCACGCGTACGCAGGGGCCTATGCTCGGGCACATTCTGGCCGGCGTGTTCCTGCTCATCTCGGTGACGTTCGTGTACCGCTCGTTCTACGGCATGCGCATCGAGCAGACGACCGTCGCGCGATGAGCTAGTGCTCGGTGCGGCCACCGTTGCGCGTTCTGCGCACCGGTGGCCGTGACCGGGGTGCTCGCACAAAGTTCTCCCCGGTAGCTCATTCACGCGTCCCCCGTACCGCGCACGGCGCACCGCGTCATGAATCTCCTCTCTCGTAAACCGATCTCGGAGCTGCTGGCGGAGAGCGACAATCCCAACGCTCTGAAGCGAGCGCTCGGGGCCGGCGATCTGATCATGCTGGCGATCGGCGCGGTGATCGGCGCGGGCATCTTCGGATCGATCGGGTCGGCGGCCGCCGGCCAGCTCGACGGCGCGGGCAATGTCGTGCGCAGCGGCGCGGGACCCGCGCTCATCATCTCGTTTCTCTTGCTCGGCGCGTGCTGCGGCCTCGCCGGTCTGTGCTACGCCGAGCTGGCGGCGATGATTCCGCAGGCGGGCAGCGCGTACGCCTATTCGTACGCCACGCTCGGTGAGATTGTCGCGTGGATCATCGGATGGGACCTGATCCTCGAATATGCGGTCGGCAACGTCGCCGTCGCCATCTCCTGGGGCGACTACTTCAAGACGTTGATGGCGGGCATCAACATCCACATTCCGGTGTGGCTGTCGACGGGGTATCGCACGGCGCTGCTCAGTCCCGATCCGGCGGTCCATGGATTGATCGACTCTTCGCCGCACGTCTTCGGTATTCCGATCCTGATCAATCTGCCGGCCTTCACGATCGTCATGCTGATCACGTGGCTGCTGGTGTTCGGCGTGCGCGAGAGCGCGCGCGCGAACAATGTCATGGTCGCGGTGAAGCTGCTGGCGCTCGCGCTGTTCATCGTCGTCGGCCTCCAGCACATCGACACGAAGAACTACCACCCCTTCGCGCCGAACGGCTTCACCGGCATTCACCACGGCGCCGCGATCGTCTTCTTTGCCTACATCGGATTCGACGCGATATCGACGGCGGCCGAGGAGACGAAGAACCCGCAACGGAATCTCCCCATCGGCATCCTCGGTGGGTTGGCGATCTGTACCGTGATCTACGTGATCGTCGGCGCCGTGCTCACGGGGATGGTGAACTACTCGAAGCTCGGCACCGTCGCCGATCCACTGGCGTTCGCGCTGCAGTCGGCGGGGATGAACAAGGTCGGGACGCTCGTCGCCCTGGGTGCGACCTTCTCAATGGCCGCGGTGCTGCTGGTATTCCAGTACGGACAGCCACGCATCTTCTTCGCGATGGCGCGCGATGGATTGCTGCCGAAGTGGGCGGCGAAGGTGCATGGCAAGTATCGCACGCCGTACATCACGACGCTTCTCACGGGTGTTTTCGTCGCGACCTGGTCGTTGATTGGGGACGCGGGCGAGACGTATGACCTGACGAACATCGGAACACTGTTCGCGTTCGTGCTGGTCTGCCTCGGCGTCCTCGTGCTGCGCTACACGGAGCCGGAGCGGCCGCGTCCATTTCGCGTGCCGTTCGCCGCGCCGGTATGCCTGCTTGGCGCGGCGCTGTGCTTCTTCGTGATGTACGGGCTTCCGGCGATTGCGTGGCGGCGATTCGGTTGGTGGCTACTCATCGGTCTCGTGCTGTACTTCCTGTATGGCTACCGGCATTCCACGCTGCGTCGTGGAACGCCGCCGGTGACCGGCGACTAGCAGAGACCTCTCTTCGGGGACAACAGCGATGTGGAGCATGCT
This sequence comes from Gemmatimonadota bacterium, assembly GCA_030948535.1. Taxonomy (GTDB): domain Bacteria; phylum Gemmatimonadota; class Gemmatimonadetes; order Gemmatimonadales; family Gemmatimonadaceae; genus JALZAE01. The sequence goes on from JALZAE010000352.1 coordinate 2,724, forward strand.
CAAGCGCATGTCGTTGACGCGGTGGATCCTGATCTCGATGATCGTGGGCACGGTCATCGGATGGCTGTGGCCGGACGTCGGCGTCAGCCTCAAGCCGCTGTCGACGATCTTCCTCAACATGATCAAGTCGTTGATCGTGCCGCTGATCTTCTCGACGCTCGTCGTCGGAATCGCGGGGCACGGCGATGACATGAAGCGCGTCGGCAAGCTCGCGCTGCGATCGCTGATCTACTTCGAGATCGTGACGACGTTGGCGCTCGTCGTCGGTCTCGTGGCGGTGAACCTGGCCAAGCCGGGGGTCGGCGTAGTGCTCGGTGGCGGAACAGGCGCGGAGTACCAGCAATACGCGGCGCAGAAGATCACCTTCAGCGGCATCCTCGAACACCTGGTGCCGACGAGCTTCGCCGATGCGGCGGCGCACAACGAAGTGCTGCAGGTCGTCGTGTTCGCGATCATCTTCGCGGTCGCCCTATCGAAGACGATGGGGAAGAATAAGGCGACGATGCTCGGCTTTCTCGAGAGTCTGTCCGACATCATGTTCAAGTTCACGGCGCTCGTGATGAACTTCGCGCCCCTCGGCATCGGCGCGGCGATCGCGGTCACCGTCGGCCGAAGCGGGCTCGGCGTGCTCAAGAACCTCGGTTACCTCGTGCTGACGCTCTACGGAGCGCTGCTCGTGTTCGTGCTGCTGGTGCTGGTGCCGGTCGCGATCATCTTCCGCGTTCCGCTCCGCCGCTTCATCGCCGCGGTGAAGGAGCCATGGCTGATCGCTTTCTCGACCGCGTCATCGGAAGCGGCGCTGCCCGACGCGATGAAGCGCATGGAGCAGTTCGGCGTCCCGCGCCGCATCGTCGCGTTCGTGATGCCGACGGGCTACTCCTTCAACCTCGACGGCAGCACGCTCTACCTGGCGATCGCCTCGGTGTTCGTGGCGCAGGCGGCGGGGATCGACATGCCGATCAGCACGCAGATCGTCATGATGCTGACCCTGATGTTGACGAGCAAAGGCGTCGCCGCGGTCCCGCGGGCGTCGCTCGTCATTCTATCGGGTGCCTTGGCGCAGTTCAATCTGCCCTTGCAAGGCGTCGCCGTAATTCTGGGTGTCGACGCCGTGATGGACATGGCGCGAACATCACTGAATGTCGTCGGCAATTGTCTGGCGACGGTCGTGATGGCGAAGTGGGAGGGAGATTTCAACCCGCCGGCGCTGGATACGATCGACATCGGCACCGATCAGAACCTGGTGATACCGGGTGACGCGAGTTAACTGGGAACGGAAGTAGGAGACGTCACGCCCCCACGCCGAGAAACCGCAGCGCACCTCGTACCGCGCCTCGAGCCGGAATGACTTCGGCTGCCAGTATCTGCGCACCAGGCACGGCTGACTTCAAACGATGCTCGACGCGCCTGCGGAGCACGGCGCCGGGGCGGAGCATCCCACCCGCACACGCGACCGGACACGACGCGCGCTCGTCGCCGAACAAGCTTCTCGCCAGCGTGCGCACATGGAGTACGAGCTCCTCGGCCGCGAGCGTGAGAATCGCGTTGGCGCGCAGGTCGCCGGACTCGGCGACGCTCACCACAATCGGCGCCAGCGCGGCGAGCGTTGCCGGTGTCGCGTTCGATGCCCATGCGATCAGCTGGCCGACTTCATTGATCTCCGCGGCGGTGAGTATTGCGCCCGTGAGCGTGGTCTCGGGCTCACGACCGTCGGCCGCAGCCGTGACGACGGACAGTGCCCGCCGTCCGATCCAGGCACCGCTTCCTTCGTCTCCGCACGTTGGACCCCAGCCTCCGCATCGCGCTGACGCGCCGGTAGGCCCTCTCCCGAATGCGACCGAGCCCGTTCCGGAGATCACCAGGATGCCGGCACCGTCTACGAACGCGTCATCGAGCGCCACGGCGGCGTCCGCGTGTACGACGACCTCTTCGGCTAGATCGCGCGACACGAGCGCCTGCCACAGCGCCTCGCGCTCGTTCTCACGGCCCGCGCCCGCCACGCCGACGCAGAGCACTTTGGGCGTGACGTGTGTCATCTGGCACGACGCCAGTGCATCGGCCAGTGTCGCCGCGATGGCGTCGGCGGAGCGCTCGGCCTCGCCAGGCCGAATGGCGCTCGCCGGACCTTCGGCGCTACCGAGCTGCGCGCCGAGCTCATCGGCGATGATCGCGCGAGTGCGCGAGCCGCCGCCGTCGATTCCTACTACGATGGTCGTCATTCGTCCGAGGGTGACTCGTTAGGCGAAGCGTGCGTGAAGGAGGAGAGGACGCCGGTCGTGAGCGTGATCGTCGTGCCGATCAGGACGTACCATGGCCACGCGAGCCGGCCAAGCGGCGCCAGGGTGCCGGCCAGCGCCGGCGCGAACAGCGCGATCTGCTTTGCAAATACCACGAACGCCATCGCCGCGATGCCGACCGACATCCCCGTGAGCGCATCACGCTGAATCGCCCGACGCCAGAAGATACCGAGGAAGAAGCCGCCGAGCAGGCCGCCATAGGTAAAGCTGGCGATCGAGAGCGCGATGACGACCACCGGTGTTCCCTGCGCCTTGAAGAGCAGCGCACCAAGCGTGAGCACGATGCCCCACGCCAGCGCGAACATCTTGCCGACGCGCAGCGTGCGGGCATCGTCGGCCGCACGCTTGGTCAGGGGCAGGTAGATGTCGTGCGTCGCCGCCGCCGCCAAGGAGTTGATTGCGCCCGAGTGCGTGCTCATCGTCGCCGCGACGATCGCGGCGACGATCAAACCGAGCAGTCCAGGCGGCATGTGCTCGACGATGAACTGCGGGAAGATCGTATCCGTCGCGGAGAAGGGGCGACCCTGATAGAACGCCCAGAGCCCGAGGCCTATCACCAGAAAAAGGGTGAACTGCGCGAAGACGACGAACCCGCTGCCGATGAGCGCGCGCCGGGCATCGCGCAGCGAGCGCGCCGACAGCAGCCGCTGCACGATGAGCTGGTCGGCGCCGTGGGACGCCATGGCGAGAAAGGCGCCGCCGATGAGTCCGGCGAAGATCGTGTGCGGCCGATCGAAACCGCCATACGTGTCGATCACCCGCAATTTTCCAGCGGCGCCCGCCGACGCGAAGATCGCGCTCCATCCGCCCGGGATCGCGCGGCCGAGCAGCACTACCGCCATGATGCCGCCGAAGATGTAGACGCCTGCCTGCAGCAGCTCGGTCCACACGACGGCCTTCATGCCGCCGCGATATGTGTAGATCACCGTCAACGCGCCGAGGATGAGCACGGCGAGCGGCGTGACGAGCGCCTTGTTGTGGACCGATGGACTAATGATCAGCGCGATCGGGATCGCCGTCGCGAAGACGCGAACGGAGTCGGCCATGGCGCGCGTGATCATGAAGACGATCGACGTGAAGCGTCTCGTGGCGAGTCCGAAGCGACGCTCGAGCAGGGCATACGCGGTGACGAGCTCGCCGTTGTAGTACCTCGGCAGCAGCGTGTACGCGACGACGATGCGACCAATGATGTAGCCGGCCACGATCTGCAAGAACCCGAGATTCCCCGCGGCCGGCGGATTTCCGTACGACAGGCCCGGCGTGCTGATGAAGGTGAGCGCACTCGTCTCGGTGGCGACAACGGAGAAAAGGACGGCCCACCACGGAATGGCGCGATCGGCGACGAAGTAATCCTTGGCGTCGCGCTGCCGCCGGCCGACCCACATGCCGAGGGCGGTCGTGCCGGCGAGGTAAACGACGAGGACGAGAACGTCGAGTGAAGTCAAAGCGGGTGTTCGCTGTGGGGCGTCGGGCGTCGGGCGTGGGGCGTCGGGAAAAAAACTGCAAAGCCGGGGGCCCCCCCCCCGAAAACCGAAGGTAATCGCGACGCGCCGGCCAAACACCATCGAATCGGCGCGCGCCACAACAAAAAAGGCCCGCGACATCGTCGCGGACCTTCCTTTCCTTCCAACCCGGCGATCTACGCCGTGAACGAGCTGCCGCAGCCGCACCCACCCGTCGCGTTCGGATTCTTGAACGTGAAGCCCGAGCCCTGCATCGAGGTGACGTAGTCGATCGTCACGCCGCTCAGATACTGCGCCGAGAAGGGGTCGACGAAGATCTTGATCCCATCCTTCTCCAGGATCACATCATCGTCCATCGCCTGCTCCTCGATCAGCAGACCGTACTTGAAGCCGCTGCATCCGCCGGGTTGCACGCTCACGCGAAGTCCGCCCTGCGTCTCGGCGACGTTTTCCGCGGCCATGAACTTCTTCACCTCGGTCGCTGCAACCGACGTGACCTCGATCGTGACGGCGGGCTGTTGCGTCGTGCTCATGGATGCTCCCTGGAAATTTGTGCCCGGCGACTCCGGGCGTACACCTGAAATATAGACGCTGGTACGCCCGGAAAACAACGAGTCGTGCTCGTGCCGTTGACGCCCGAAGCTCCACACAAAGCATTTTCGACCCAAATCGGGCTGAGAATGTGAACGCCTGCGGGCCGCAATCGGTTCCTAGTCTGCCGCCTCCGCGACGGCGGAGAGAGCCGTCGGCTTTGGCGCGTTCATCTCGCCGCGGAAGCTCCTCGCGATCCAGGCGAAGCAGACCGCGGCCAGGGCCAGCAGTGCGAGTCCAATCCCTACGTCGCCGAAGACCATCTTGCCGATCCCGAACAGAGTGGAATACACGGCAATCAAGCCCGCGATCCAATTTGTCCACGCCAGCGCACCGCCGGGGATGGGATCGTCACCGTAACCGAGGCGCGTCGAGATACGCCGCCAGCCTGGGCCCCCCGGGCGCACACGCTGATAGAACGATTCGAGCGTGGCCTCGGTCTCCGGCGGCATCATGAAGGTCACGACGATCCATACGATCGTGCTCACGATCACCGTGAGCAGCAGCACCCACTGGTCCGCGTTTGCCGGATCGTTCCGAATCAACGAGGGGATCGGCATCAAGCTGGCGAGCGTCGGTGAGATCCAGCCGAGCACGCGCTGCGGAACGCCGAATAGATAGAGCGACGTCACGAACGACGCGATCATCGCGCTGATCTCGGACCACGCGCTGATGCGCCACCAGTACCACCGCAGAATGAACACGAGCCCCGTTCCCGCACCGAGCGCGAGAAGAAATCGCCACGCGCCCTCGACCGAGTTGATCTGCCACGACACGACGGCAGATGCGAGGAACAGGAAGATCGTCGCCCAGCGCGAGACCGCGACGTAGTGCTTCTCCGTTTCGTTCTTCTTGAGGAACCGCTTGTAGAAATCGTTGACCAGGTACGACGCACCCCAGTTGAGCTGCGTCCCGACGGTCGAGATGTACGCGGCGGCGAAGCCCGCCATCATGAACCCGCGCCATGGCGTCGGCAGCAGATCGACGAAGGCGTGCACGTAGCCGGACTCCTTGTCGGCGAGCGTCGGGTACAACAACACGGTACAGAGTCCCGTCACGATCCACGGCCACGGGCGCAGCGCGTAATGCGCGATCTGGAAGAAGAGCGTCGCCAGCACGCCGTCCTTCTCCGTGCGCGCGGAGAAAATGCGCTGCGCGACGTAGCCGCCGCCGCCCGGCTCGGCGCCCGGGTACCAGGCTGCCCACCACTGCACGCCGAGGAACACGAGCAGCGATGTGATCGGCATCCACGGGTACGCGTGGAAGCCGCCGCTACCGTCGATCTTGATCGGCATCACGGAGAGCGCGGCAGTCTCACTGCCGAAGTGCGCGGCCAACCCCGTCCTGAGCGCGCCGATCCCGCCGACGGCGCGCACCGAGAAAACGGCGAGCACGATCACCGCCGTCATCTTGATGACGAACTGCACCAGGTCGGTCCACAGCACCGCCCACAGTCCCGCCGCCACCGAGTAGGCGACGGTGATCACGAAGCAGATGCCGATCGCGGCGATCTTCGCGCGATTGTCATCGCCGAGCCCGAGCGAGATGGTGAGAATCTTTACCATCGCGCGCGTCACCCATCCGAGGATGATCAGGTTGATCGGGATCGCCAGATAGAGCGCGCGAAATCCGCGCAGGAACGCGGCCGGCTTTCCGCTATACCGGATCTCGGCGAACTCGACATCGGTCATGACGTTCGCGCGGCGCCACAGCCGCGCGAAGAAGAAGACCGTGAGCATTCCGCTCATCACGAAGTTCCACCACAGCCAATTGCCTGCAACACCATGCGCCGCGACGAGCCCCGTCACGACGAGCGGGGTGTCGGCGGCGAAGGTGGTCGCGACCATCGACGTGCCGACGAGCCACCAGCTCGCGTTGCGGCCGGAAAGAAAATATTCGTTGAGGCTTTCGCCGCCGCGCTTCGTGAAGAAGAAGCCGATGCCAGTGCAGAGTACGAAGTAGCCGACGACGATGGCCCAATCGACAGGCGTCAGATTCATCCCGGTTCCCGGTTCTGGAGAGAGGCGCAGGCAGGCGTACGGTGCATGAACGTGTCACCCGCCGCGCCGGTGCTCAAGGCTCGCGGCGTCGCTTGGCCGCATCCAGCGCGCGCACGACAGCATCTGCCAGCGCCACGCGCACCGGTCCGACCTTGGAATTCGCGCGCGTCGGATTCACGCGATTGCTCAGGAGGATCACGAAAAGGTCGCGATCGGGATCGATCCAGATCGACGTGCCGGTGAATCCCGTATGTCCGAATGCGCGACGCGACATGAGGTGGCCCGCCGAGCTTCCCGGTGACGGCGTATCCCAGCCAAGCGCGCGGCTCGAGAGCGCGGAGTCCTGCACATGCGTGAACCGCGCGACGGTCTCGCGGCTGACGATACGCACGCCGTCGAGCTCGCCGCCCCGCAGCAGCATCCGCGCAAAGCGCGCGAGATCGTGCGCCGAGCCAAAAAGGCCCGCGTGCGCCGAGACGCCGCCGAGCGCATACGCGTTCTCGTCGTGCACCTCGCCCCAGACGTGCCGCTTCCGCCACGGATCGATCTCGGTCGGCGCGATGCGCGCGCGGAGTGCCGAGTCCGGCCGATACATCGTGGAGGTCATCCGCAGCGGCTCGAACACATGTCGCGCGAGATAGACATCCAGCGTCTCCCCGCTCACCACGCGCACGATCTCGCCGGCGAGATATGCGCCGATGTCGCTGTACACCGCGCGCGCTCCGGGGATCGTGTCGAGGGGAACGGCATAGAGGCGCCGCCGCGCATCATCCGGCGACGTCGCCTCCTTGTACATGAGAATAAACGCCGGCAGTCCGGACGAATGCGTGAGCAAGTGCCGAACCGTCACTGGTTCCTTTCCGGGCCCGATCCACTCCGGCAGATACCCCTGCACCGGCGCGTCGAGCGAGACGCGACCGAGCTCCGCCAATTGCATCATCGCGGTCGTCATCCCGATGACCTTGCTCAGCGATGCCAGATCCCAGATGCTGTTCTCGTCCGGCGCGGCACTCGGCGCCCAATCAAGATGGCCGATGCCGGTGCTGGCGTAGATGTGCTCCGCGCTCCCGACAATCGCGAACGCGCCGGGAAACGCGCTGTCCGCGAGCGCCCGTGCCAGAATGCGATGTACGGAGTCTGCGATGGCGACGTCGAGTCCGTCGCCGGCCCCCACGGGATGATCCGCCATCGGCCGCGCGCATCGCGCTGCCGAGCCGATGATGAGCGCGCACGACACGAGGGTCGCGCCGCGACGGACTGCCAGACATGTTTCGCCAATGCGCTTCACGAATCACTCCTTCGGTCGACACACCACCGTTGCCGCGTCCGCGCTCCTCGTGGGCATGGCTGCCTGCGCCGGCGCGCCGCCGTATCCCGGCGACGAAGAGGAGCGGCCGCGCGACGAGCGCGTTCGCCCGGGTATCACCGTGCTGCTGGAGGATAGCTCGGCGCTCATCGACGGCAAGCGGGTTGGGCTGCTGACGAATCAGAGCGGCGTCGACGAACGGGGCCACAGTGACATCGATCTCCTCTTCGGCGCCGCGGTCAGCCGGCGAAAGTGGCAGAGCGGTGGGCCTCGTCTCGTCGCGCTTTTCTCGCCCGAGCATGGCATTCGTGGCACCGAGGACCGGCAATTCGTCGCGAGCGGCCGGGACGCGCACACCGGCCTGACTGTGCATTCGCTTTATGGAGCGACCACCATCGCGCCGCCCGACAGCACGCTACGCGATCTCGATGTCTTGGTGATCGATCTGCAGGACATCGGCACGAGAACGTGGACGTATCAGGGAACCATGATCTATGCGATGCGCGCGGCAGCCCGGCGGCGTCTGCCTGTGCTCGTGCTGGATCGCCCCAACCCCATCACCGGCGTACATACCGAAGGACCGCTGCTCGACACGACGCTCGCCTACGCCGGCACGATGGCCGACGGCGGTCGCGCCGCCAAGCCCTTCGCGCTCTATCCGATACCACTTCGCCACGGCCTGACCATGGGCGAGCTGGCCCTCTTCTACAATCAGGTGCTCTCGCTCGGCGCCGAGTTGCACGTCATTCCCGCGCGCGGCTGGCGGCGAGAGCAGTGGCTCGACCAGACCGGGCTGCCGTGGATTCGGCCGTCGCCGAACATGCCCTCGCTCGAGAGTGCGCTCCTCTATCCCGGACTCGTCGCCTTCGAGGGGAGCAATCTCTCCGTGGGTCGCGGTACACCCATCGCGTTTCAGCATCTGGGAGCGCCGTGGCTCGATGCACGGCGTGTCGTTGCACTGCTCGAGGATCGCACTCTCACCGGCGTGAAGTTCGAGGCCGAGCGGTTCACGCCTGACCAGCCGACCGACGGAAAGTTCGCGGGACGCGCGCTCAACGGCGTCCGTATCGTCGTTACCGACCGCGACCGTGTGCAGCCGGCGCGGGTCGGGGCGGCGTTGCTCTGGGCCATTGCGAAGACTCATCCCGATTCGCTCCATCTCGCCGCCGGCCCATTCGACGAGCGTTTTGGCGGCGCGCGCATGCGCGAGGCGCTGCTCCGCGGCGACGATCCGGATGCCGTCATCGACCGCGAGCTCCCCTCGACCGTGGCGTTTGAGAAGGCGTCGCGAGCCTTTTGGTTGTATCGTTGAAAACCGGGTGTTGCACGGCTCTTGCACGCACCCTCTCGACACCCTTCGGAGGACGAACGATGAAAAGACTTTTCGCGGTGGCGCTGGCGGCGGTCATGCTGGCCGGCTGCGGGCCGCGCCAGGTCGAGGTGAAGACCGCGCCAGTACAGGCGACCGGGATCACCGTGCGCGTGATGAATCGCACAAACGAAGCGGCGAACATCTATATCAACAGCGGTGGTAACGACATCTTCATCGGCCAGGCGCAGGCGAACAGCACGGCCGACCTGCCCGTGAACGGCGTGGCATCAGGAACGACGGTGACCTTGCGCGCAAACACGAACAGCGGAACACGCTACAGCAAGCCCAACGTCGTGCTCAACGGCACGGTGCACTACGAGATTCCGTAAGGGGCCGAACGAGCGATCGTCTCGGTTGCTCGGTTACCTTCCGACGGCTAGCTTATCGGGCCGGGGCGTCGCTCCGGCCCGAGTTGCATCCGTTGGTGTATCCATATGTCTCGCTTTGCGTAAGCGATCGCGCTCGCGTACCCGGCGCCGGTCCGTCGCGCCGTCTGGATAGGTGCATGAAGCTACTCCCGGACTGGATTAAGAACGGTTACTTGCGCGTGATCTCGCCGGTCGCGGATTGGTGCGTCCGGCGCGGGGTGTCGCCCAATACGATCACCACGATCGGCACGCTCTGTTCGATGGCCGGCGGGGTGATTTACGGAGCAGGGCACATCCTGACGGGGGGCTGGTTCCTCGGGCTCACCGCGCTGTTTGATGTGCTCGACGGAATGGTCGCGCGCCGAACGGGGAAAGCCTCGACGTTCGGCGCGTTTTACGATTCGACGCTCGACCGCGTTGCGGACGGATTCGTACTCGGCGGGCTCGGCGTGTTTTACGCGACAAGCGCCGTGCACGGCAATGCGTGGATGGTGAGCATCACCATCTTCGGTCTCATCGGCACGTTCCTCACCTCATATACGAGGGCGCGCGCCGAGGCACTGGGGCTCGATGCGAAAGTCGGGCTGCTGCAACGGCCCGAGCGCGTCGTGCTCTTGTCGGTTCCGCAAGCGTTTTTCGGGCTCGCGCTCCACGGACTCGTCCTGGGTGCGATCATCATTGTGTTGACTGTCACGGCGTGGATCACCGCGGCGCAGCGTATCTGGGTCGTGTACGAGGCGACCCGGGGCGAGCGCCCGGCGGAGCAGCCGGAGCCCGCGCGGCCGGCTCCATCGGCACCACGTGATTCCACGACCGTCCGGTCGGCGATCCTGAAAGGAGAATAGCCTAGTGCCAGGTCCCACCGCGGCGCCGAATCGCGCCGCTCCCAAGCCCGCTACCGGCAAGCTCGGCGTCTTGACGCCGGGCCTCGGCGCCGTCGCCACGACATTCATGGCCGGCGTCGAGAGCATTCGGCGCGGCCACTCGAAGCCCATTGGATCGCTGACGCAGATGGCGACGATCCGGCTCGGCAAGCGAACCGACAATCGGTCGCCGCTGATCAAGGAATTCGTTCCCCTCACCAATCTCGATGACATCGTGTTCGGCGCCTGGGATCCCATTCCCGACGACGCCCTGACCGCGGCGCGCAAAGCGGGCGTGCTCGAGGAAAAGCATCTCGAGCAAGTCGCGGATTTTCTGGCCGCCATCAAGCCGATGCCCGCGGTGTTCGAGAACAAATACGTCACGCGCATCAACGGCACGAACGTCAAGAAGGGAAAGACGAAGCGCGACCTGGCCGAACAGCTTCGGCAGGACATTCGAGATTTCAAGGCGAAGAACGGATGCGATCGGATGGTCGTCGTGTGGTGCGCGAGCACGGAGATCTACATCAAGCCCGGTCCGCAGCATGCGACGATCGAGCAGTTCGAGAAGGCGATGGAGCGCAACGATGAGGCGATCGCGCCGTCGATGCTCTACGCCTACGCCGCGATCATGGAGGGTGTGCCGTTCGCCAACGGTGCTCCGAACCTTTCCGTCGACACGCAGGCGTTGATCCAGCTCGCCAACGAGAAGGGCGTGCCGATCAGTGGCAAGGATTTCAAGACCGGACAGACCTGGATGAAGACCGTCATCGCGCCGGGTCTCAAGGCGCGCATGCTCGGACTGGCGGGCTGGTACTCGACGAACATCCTCGGCAACCGCGACGGTGAGGTGCTCGACGATCCGCAGTCGTTCAAGACCAAGGAAGAGTCGAAGCTCAGCGTGCTGCACACGATTCTGCAGCCGGAGCAGTATCCCGATCTGTACAAGGATTTCGCTCACGTCGTTCGCATCAACTACTACCCGCCGCGCGGAGACAACAAAGAGGGTTGGGACAACATCGACATCGTGGGATGGATGGGCTACCCGATGCAGATCAAGGTCAACTTCCTCTGCCGCGATTCCATTCTTGCCGCGCCGATCGTGTTGGACCTCGCCCTCTTCATGGACTTCGCTCACCGGGCGGGAATGAAGGGGATTCAGGAATGGCTCAGCTTCTATTTCAAGAGCCCGATGGCGGCGCAGGGCCTCCAGCCGGAGCACGATCTCTTCATCCAGCAGACCAAGCTCAAGAACACGCTGCGCCATCTCATGGGCGAGGAGCAGATCACGCATTTGGGGCTCGAGTACTACTCGTGACCCGCGTCGCCGTCGTGTTCGTGGTGCTGGCGACGGCGGGCGCGTGCGGTCCGCCACCCGCGCCGGCGACGGACTATCGCGCGACGAGCGATCACTATGCCTTTCGCGTGTCGTACGAGCCGATGCCGTTGCGCGCCCGCGAAAAGGTCCGCTACAAGATCGTCGTCCACGACGCGAAGACTGATGCGCCGATCTCGAACGGCGAGGGACAGATCTACGCCACGAGCCGCGACAAGCTCAATGCGTACGATGGTCTCGCGCCGGGAAAGGAAATCGGCACGTATTACGCGAACATGAAGTTCATGACCGCTTCGGACTGGGCAATCGCCATCCGCTTTCGCCGCGATTCGACGCTGCCACTCGAGAGGATCGAGTGGACGCAAGAAGTGAAAGCCGAGCGCGCGGGCACCCCATAGGACATTCGAGGAGCACTGCGGCGCATGCGCCACTACTTTCGCACGCACATCACGCCGGCGGAGATCATGATCGCCGCCGACGACTATTTTTCCTCGCTCGGGCTCGCGACGAGCGCGTCCAAGGAACGCAGCCGGACGTACACCGGCTCGGCCGACCTGGTGGGATCACTCGTGCTCAGCGCGCGGCCTGAGGGGGGACACTACACCTTCGTCGAGGCGGCGACCGATCAAGTCGGCGAGAGCCGCCTCGACCGGAACGTGAAGCGTTTCTTCAATCGCGTGCATCGCTCCGCGGATCCGACGCACCGCATCAAAGCCGCGTACTGATGGCGTCGCGCGCCCCGAGTGGATCGGCGACCAAGCGTGGCATGGTGCCGAGCGAGCATGCTGCCGGGCAGTCCGCGCGCCCATCCGACGCGCTCGGCATCGAGCAGAAGCTCAAGCTGTACTACTACATGCGCATGACGCGCTCGCTCGAGGAGCGGCTCGTCAACCTGTACCGCCAGACGAAGGTCATCGGCGGACTCTTTCGCTCGCTCGGACAGGAAGCCGACGCGGTGGGCAGCGCCTTCGCGCTCGACCGGTCGAAGGGCGATTTTCTCTCGCCCCTGATTCGCAACCTCGGATCGATGCTCGTGCAGGGAGCGCAGCCGGTCGAGATCATCCGGCAGTACATGGCAAAGGCCGACTCGCCAACGCGCGGCCGCGAGCTCAACATCCACTTCGGCGATCTCGAGCGCGGCTTTATCGGACAGATCTCGCACCTCGGCGACATGGTGCCGGTGATGGCGGGGGTGACGCTCTCGTTCAAGTTGCGCGGCGAGCCGCGCGTCGGACTCGTGTATGTCGGCGACGGGGCGACGAGCACCGGCGCGTTTCACGAGGGAATCAACTTCGCCGCTGTGCAGAAGTGCCCGATGGTCGTCGTCGTCGAGAACAATCTGTACGCGTACTCGACGCCGATCACCAAGCAGACGGCAGCGGAGAAGCTCATGGACAAGGCGCTTGCCTACGGGATCCCCGGGGTTCGCGCCGACGGCAACGATGTGCTCGAGACGTACGACGTGACGAAGGTCGCGGTCGATCGCGCGCGCGCGGGCCACGGCGTCACCCTGATCGAGCTCATGACGTATCGCCGCAAGGGACACGCGGAGCACGACAATCAATCGTACGTGCCGGACGGCGAGATCGAGCGGTGGGCGAAGGCGAACGACCCGCTCGACCGCTACTCGGCGCATCTCTCGGCGACAGAAGGCGTGCATCCCGACGCGCTCGCCGCAATCGATGAGCGCGTGCAGAAAGAAATCGACGAGGCGACCGACATCGCCGAGCGAAGCCCAATGCCCGATCCGACCGACGCTCTGAACGGGATCTATGCCGAGCCACCGACCGTCGCCCCCCTCTGGTTCCGCGCCGCCGGGGCGGCCGTTACCGAGCACGAGCGTCCGGCTGGCTGGGGCGTCTACGAGAAGACGAATGGCTGAGACGACGTATCTCGAGGCGATCCGCCAGGCGCTGTTCGAGGAGATGGAGCGCGATCCGAACGTCTTCGTGATGGGGGAGGACATTGGCGCCTATGGCGGTGCGTTCAAGGTCACCGAGGGATTGCTCGAGAAATTCGGCGAGCGCAGGGTAATCGATACGCCCATCTCCGAGGCGGGATTCGTCGGCGCGGCCGCGGGGGCGGCGCACATGGGGATGCGGCCCGTCGTCGAAATGCAGTTCATCGACTTCATCTCGTGCGCCTACGACATGCTCACCAACTACGTCGCGACGTCGCGCTATCGCGCCTTCTTGCCCTGTCCGATGGTGGTTCGCGGGCCGAGCGGCGGCTACGTGCGCGGCGGACCCTTCCACTCGCAGAATCCGGAAGCGGCGTTTTTACATACGCCGGGATTGAAGATTGTGTATCCCGCGACGGCGAGCGACGCGAAGGGACTGCTCAAGTCGGCCATCCGCGACGAGGATCCCGTGCTGTACTTCGAGCACAAGTATCTCTATCGCCGCGTGAAGGAAGAGATGCCGAGCGGCGACCATCTCGTACCGATCGGCAAGGCGCGCACGGCGCGGGAAGGGAAGGACCTCTCGATCATCACGTATGCGGCGACGGTGTGGAAGTCGCTCGAGGCGGCCGAGCAGCTGGAGAAAGAAGATGGCCTCTCGGTCGAGGTGATCGATCTGCGCTCGCTCCTGCCGATGGACGACGAGGCCATCGTCGCGACGGTGAAGAAGACGAACCGCGTAATGATCGTGCACGAGGATACGCGCACCGGCGGCGTGGCCGGCGAGATCACGGCACGGATCAGCGAGCAGGCGTTCGAGTGGCTCGACGCGCCGATTCTCCGCGTGACGGCGGCGGACGTGCCGTTGCCGTATTCGCCGCCGCTCGAAGACTATGTGCTGCCACAGACACCGGACATCGTCAGCGCGGCCCGCAAGTTGGCGGCGTACTGAGATGGAAGAGATCGGGCAAGCGACGGAGATCGGAAGGCCGAGCCGTTGGCGATATCTGGTCGCTATTTGGTTCGCCATCGTCGGATATTTCGCCGGTGGCATGATTGGCGCGCTGGTGGCCAAGACGGTCGGCAGCATCCAACAGTGCAAACCGCTGGAGGGCTTTCCGGCGTGTAATTTCGAGCCGTACTTCCAGGCGGGGTCCGGCATCGGCCTAATCCTGCTCCCAGGTCTAATCGTTTGGCGGATGTGGCAGAGCGATGCCGCCCGCGGCAATTCACAGCGAGGATAGAGCGGTGGCACGGATAGACGTCATCATGCCGCAGATGGGCGAGTCGATCGCGGAAGGCACGGTCTCGCGCTGGCTGAAGAAAGTCGGCGATCCCGTGAAGCGCGACGAGCCAATGTTCGAGATCTCGACCGACAAGGTCGATGCGGAAATTCCGGCGCCCGCGGCGGGAACGCTGGCGGAGATTCTCGTCAACGAGGGGCAGACGGTCGCGATTCAAACGGTGGTCGCGCGGCTCGAGACCGAGGCAGGTGCGCTCGCGACGACGCCGGCGGTGACAGCACCCGCGAGCGCGCCCGCGGCGGCGGCTCTTTCATCGCCAAGCAGCGCGGTGGGGGCCCCCCCCACTGGGAAATCTATGGCGCCAGCCGCCGCTCCCCAGCATCCATCGACCGCCGCCCCAACCGCCCCGACGCCGTCGGGCAACGGTTCATCATTCGAGGAGCGCCTGCGCACCAAATCCTCGCCGCTCGTCCGCAAGATTGCCGCGGAGCACGGAATCGAGCTCTCGGGCCAAACTGGATCGGGCATCGCCGGACGCGTCACGAAGAAAGACATCATGTCGCTCATCGAGAGCGGGGGCGCCGCCGCGCCGTCCCGCGGCGGTCCGCCGGCATCGATGCACGCGCCCGCGGGCGTGCATGCGCACGGGCCCGTCCCCGAGCCGTGGGCGGGTGACGTCGTCGAGCCCATGTCGGTGATGCGCGCACGCATCGCCGAGCACATGCTCGTCTCGCGGCGCACGTCGGCCCACGTGACGTCGTTCATGGAGATCGACTTCACACGCGTCGCACGTATCCGCGGCAAGCAGCGCGCGGCATTCGAGGCGGCGAGCGGGCAGAAGCTCACCTACATGCCGTTCATCATCAAAGCGGTCGTCGACGCGCTGAAAGCATTCCCGGTCGTCAACAGCTCTGTCGCAGGGAACAACGTCATCTACCGGAAGCAGTTCAACATCGGCGTGGCGGTCGCGCTCGAGTGGGGACTGATCGTGCCCGTCATCAAGAACGCCGACCGGCTGTCGATGACCGGACTCACTGTCACGCTCAACGATCTCGCCGCGCGCGCGCGTGCGAAGAAGCTGAACCCGGCGGAAGTGCAGGATGGCACCTTCACCATTACGAATCCGGGCGTGTTCGGCTCGCTCATGGGCACGCCGATCATCAGCCAGCCACAAGTCGCGATCCTCGGCGTGGGCACGATCGAGAAGCGGCCCAAGGTGCTCACTGGCGCCGATGGCGAAGACACGATTGCCATCCGCACTTGCGCATATTTTTCCATCTCGTTCGACCATCGCATCATCGACTGCGCAATCGCCGATCAGTTCCTCGCGCACGTGAAGAAGACCATCGAGTCCTTCCCCGAAGCAGGGCTCTGACTCGTGGCGCGCGCGCTGACGTTTCAGCGAAACATCGTTCCGCTCGACGACCGCAAGCGCTATCTGCAAAGATTGAGAAAGCGCCGCGATTTCTTCCGCGGCGCGTCGTGCCGCTTTTGGACGTTCGAGGAGACCGACCTTACCGGGGCGTTCATCGAGTTCATCGAAGCAGATGACGATGCGACGCTCGAGCGAGCGGTCGCCAGCGCACCCGACCAATTCGTCGAGGCCCCGCGCATCTACCGTGAAGTGGAGCTCGACTGACATGCCTGTTCGCACCATCACCGCCGACGGCGCCCGCTGGGACGTCCAGCCCTCCGGCCGCGTCACGCAATACGACCGCGACGAATTCGCGCTCCTCTTCAGCACGGGACAGGGCACGGACCGGCGCACGCGCGTGACTCGCTATTCCCCCATGGGCGCGCGCTGGCGCGAAGAGTCGCTCGCCGAGATGAGCGACGCCGACTTGCTCCGGCTCTTCGACCAGTCGCAGCCCTCGAACACGTCGCCCGAAGCGCGCTACGCGAAATGACGAGCGCGCCGCCGCGAACGGACGCGGCATTCGTCGATCTTCACTCGCATAGCACGGCGTCGGACGGAGCGCTGCCGCCGGCGGAGGTCGTGCGCGCGGCGCATCGCGCCAAGCTGACGGCGTTGGCGTTGACCGATCATGACACGATCGACGGTCTCGCGGAGGCGCGTCGCCTTGGCGCGGAGCTCGGGGTGCGCGTGGTCGCGGGTGTCGAGCTGAGCGCACACGAGGGCGATACCGAAGTGCACGTGCTCGGCCTGCACCTGTCGCGGACTGATGAGATCGAGCGCGCGTTGGCGACGTTCCGGTCCGCTCGCGTGACGCGCGCCGATCGCATTATCGTCCAGCTGAATTCCATCGGTGTGCCGCTCACGATCGAAGCGGTGATGGAGCAGGCGGGGGGCGGAGCGGTCGGCCGCCCGCACGTCGCGCGCGCGATGATCGCCGAAGGCTGGGCGCGCGATTCGCGCGACGCGTTCGACCGCTACCTCGGATTCGGAAAGCCGGCCTACGTCGACAAACCGAAGCTCGAATTGCCGGACGCGATCTCGCTCATCCACCGCGCGGGCGGACTCGCCA
>JALZAE010000361.1 GCA_030948535.1 Gemmatimonadota bacterium
CGCTCGCCCGCAAGAGCGCGCTCAATGCGCGCCTCGGCGAGAATGCGCTGATCGTCGTCGACAAGTTCGAGTTCGATGCGCCGAAGACCTCGCGCGTCGTCGCGCTGATGGCGCGACTCGGCCTCGACGGAAAGAAGGTTCTGATCCTGACCGATGGCGCGAAGACGAACGTCTTTCTCTCCGCGCGCAATCTGCCGACTGTGCACGTGATGCCGTACTCGGACGTGAGCACCTATCACATCCTCTGGTCGGACACGGTCGTGATCGAAGCGCCGGCGATTGGACAGGAGCTCGAGCCGGTGGCCGAGTCGGCGCCCGCGCCGACGGAGACCGCCAAGCGCGCCGCCGCCAAGAAGGAGTCCGCCGCGAAGGGTGAAGCGAAGGACGCACGCAAGAAGGAAAAGACCGCGAAGAAGATTGCGACCAAGAGCGCCGCGAAGAAGAGCAACAAGCCCGCCGCGAAGACGAGCACGAAGACGACGGCAAAAAAGAGCGCGGTGAAAAAGCCGTCGGCTCCAAAGAAGAAGGGGAAGTAAGCGATGCCGACCGTACATCAGACCATCATCGAGCCGATCGTCACCGAGCAGAGCTCGGCGGCGTACCAGGACCTCGGCGAATACACGTTTCGCGTGCACCCGGAAGCGACGAAGACGCAGATCCGCGTCGCCGTCGAGCAGCTGTTCGGCGTGAAGGTGACCGGCGTCTGGACGTCGAATCAGCGCGGCAAGATGAAGCGCGTAGGGAAGAGCTCCGGGCGCCGCTCCAATTGGAAGAAGGCGATCGTGAAGCTTCGTGAAGGCGACACGATCGAGATCTTCGAGGGTTAATCGAAATGGGCATTCGTCAGTTCAAGCCAGTCACCAAGAGCTCGCGGTTCCGCTCGGTCTCCGATTTTGCCGAGATCACGCGGACCACGCCGGAGAAGTCGCTCACCGAGCCGCTCAAGAAGAGCGGCGGCCGCGACAATCACGGCCATATCGCGATGCGCCGGCGCGGCGGCGGGCACAAGCGCATGTACCGGGTCATCGACTTCAAGCGGAATCGCTTCGGCGAGCCGGCGGTGATTCGTGAGATCGAATACGATCCGAACCGCTCGGCGCGCATCGCGTTGGTCGAGTACGCCGATGGCGAGAAGCGGTACGTGCTGCACGCCAAGGGCATCTCGGTGGGCGACACGATCGTGTCGGGGCCGGGCTCGGACATCCGCAACGGCAACTGTCTTCCGCTGCGCGAGATTCCGCTGGGCACCGCCGTCCATAACATCGAGCTCAAGATCGGCAAGGGCGGCCAGATGGCGCGCTCGGCCGGTGCCTCGGCGCAGGTGGTGGCGAAAGAAGGCGAGTACGTGACGCTCAAGCTTGGCTCGACCGAGGTGCGGCTCATCCACGGCAACTGCCTGGCGACGATCGGCGAAGTCGGCAACGCGGAGCACGAGCTGCAGTCGTGGGGCAAGGCGGGAAAGACGCGCTGGAAGGGGCGTCGTCCCAAGGTTCGCGGCGAGGTGATGAACCCGGTGGACCATCCGCACGGCGGCCGTACGCGCGGCGGACGCAACGTCGTCAGCCCGTGGGGCAAGAAGGAAGGCGTGAAGACGCGCAACAAGAAGAAGTCGTCGCAGCGGTTGATCGTTCGCGGCCGCAAGCGCGGCAAGGCAACGCAATAAGACAGGGGCTAGGGACTGGGCGCTGGGGACTGGGGTCCCCAATGCCGAGTGCCGAAAGCCCATTCCCTGATTCTCAGAGAATTCGACATGGCAAGAAGTGTAAAAAAGGGCCCGTACGTTCTCGAGTCGTTGCTTAAGAAAGTGCGCTCGATGAACCAGCGGAACGAAAAGCGGGTGGTAAAGACGTGGTCGCGGTCGAGCACGGTGACGCCGGAGTTCGTCGGCCACACATTCGCCGTGCACAACGGCAACAAGTTCATCCCCGTGTACGTGTCGGAGAACATGGTCGGGCACAAGCTCGGCGAGTTCTCACCGACGCGATTGTTCCGCGGCCATTCGGGCAAGGCGATCGACAAGAAGGCATCGGCGGCCCCAGCGGCGCCGGCGCCGCCAGCGGCGCGCGGAGGCAAGTAGCATGGCGGACAAGACGAAGATGCGGGCGACCGCCAAGACCGGCATCCGCGCGATTCAGCGGACGGCGCGGCAGTCGCCCTACAAGATGCGCCTGGTGATCGATCAAATCCGCGGGAAGGATGTGAACGATGCGCTCGCGCTGCTCATGTTCTCGAAGAAGCACGCCGCCAAGCAGATCGAAAAGACGCTCAAGTCCGCCGTCGCGAACGCCGAGCAGGCGGCGCGGGCGACGGGCGAGTCGCTCGACACCGACCGGCTCTTCATCAAGCTGGCCATCGTGAACGAGGGACCGAAGCTCAAGCGATTCACCCCCGCCGCGATGGGCCGCGCGACGCCCATTCAGAAGCGGACGAGTCACATCGAGATCATCGTCGCCGAAAGGCAGGGGAAGTAAATGGGTCAGAAAGTCAATCCGATTGGTTTCCGGCTCGGGATCACGCGCGACCATCGCTCGAAGTGGTACGCGAACCGCGAGTTCCCCGCGCTGCTGCGCGAAGACGAGCTTCTGCGGAAATATCTCAAGGCGCGTCTCGGCCACGCGGCGATCGCCGACATCGTGATCGAGCGGAAACCCGGGAAGGTGGTCGTCACGGTGCACACCGGCCGTCCCGGCGTCGTCATCGGAAAGAAGGGCGCCGAGGTCGACAAGCTCCGCGACGAGCTCGCGCAGCTGACGGGAAAGGAAGTCGGCATCAACGTCGAAGAGATCAAGCGCCCGGAGCTGGAGGCACAGCTGGTCGCCGACAACGTGGCGCACCAGCTGGCGCAGCGCATCAGCTTCCGCCGCGCGATGAAGCGCGCGGTGCAGAGCGCGATGCGCATGGGCGCGCAGGGGATCAAGATCAAGTGCGGCGGCCGCCTTGGCGGCGCCGAGATCGCGCGAGTCGAGGGTTATCACGAGGGGCGTGTGCCGCTGCACACGCTCCGTGCCGACATCGACTACGCGACGTCGACCGCGAAGACCACCTTCGGCACCATCGGTGTGAAGGTCTGGATCTTCAAGGGCGAGAAGGTCGAGGATCGTCGCGGCACCACGTACTCGTCGGACTCATAGGAGCTGAGCGATGCTGAGTCCAAAGCGGGTCAAGTTCCGCAAGATGTTCAAGGGCCGCACGCGCGGGTTGGCAACGCGCGGTGCCGAGATCTCGTTCGGGCATTACGGGCTGCAGGCGCTCGAGCCCGGCTGGGTCACGAACCGGCAGATCGAAGCGGCCCGCGTGGCGCTGACGCGCCACATCAAGCGAGGCGGGAAAGTGTGGATTCGCATTTTCCCGGATAAACCGATCACGAAAAAGCCCGCCGAGACCCGCATGGGGAAAGGCAAGGGCTCGCCCGAGGGATGGGTGGCCGTGGTGAAGCCCGGCCGCGTGATGTTCGAGCTCGAAGGCGTCGACAAGGCCACCGCACAGAAGGCGTTGGGGTTGGCGGCGGCGAAGATCGGGCTCAAGACCAAGTTCATCATGCGAGAGGAGGCGCACACCGATGCGAGCTGAAGAGGTGCGCGATCTCAGCGATACCGAGATCCAACAGCGGATCGGCGAGCTCGAGGAAGAGCGTTTCCGGTTGAAGTTCCGGAGCGCGACCGAGGCGATCGATCAGCCACTGCGTTTCCGTCATATCCGCAAGGACATTGCACGGCTCAAGACGGTTCTGCGTGAGCGCCAGCTTGGCGTCCGCGGCGCGGCGTCCAAGTAAGAGGGAGCACCAGGGACATGGCCCAGATGAATACCGAGAACACGTCGAGCACCTCGAACGGCGCCGCGAAGGCGGGCGAGACACGTAACGCCCGCAAGACGCGCGTGGGACTCGTGGTGAGCGACAAGATGCAGAAGACGGTAGTGGTCGCGATCGAGCGCCGCTTTCCGCACCCGCTGTACGGCAAGATGGTGACGCGGACGAAGCGCCTGAAGGCGCACGACGAGGAGAACAGCGCCAAGACCGGCGACCGGGTGCGGATCATGGA
>JALZAE010000367.1 GCA_030948535.1 Gemmatimonadota bacterium
GTGCATCGGGCTCGCCCGTGTACGGAGGAAGGCCCGCGGCCGTTTCCCTCCTGTCGATGCGGGACACGACTACCTCGTGCGTTCGGTCGTGGGGTATCGCGCACAACACGTCCTTCTTCTCGGAGCACGCGATGGCCGTGTTCGCCATCGCGAGCGCAACGTCCTTCAGCGCACAACGCCTGAAGGACCCGCATGCCGACGCGATTGCGGCGGTCAGCTTCTCGCTCGCGTCCGCTGTCGGCATTGGGCGGATCTATCAGCGCCATCACTGGCTGAGCGACGTCCTCATCGGTGCGGCCGTCGGGTCTGGTGCCGTTACCTCGCCGCGCAATTCCCGAACCGGGTCTGGCGACGAGGCCAGTGAGGCGGAAGCACGCATCGACGCCGGAAGCCTCGCTGTCGCGGCGAGTGCGAAGGTGCTGCTCTCGCTGCCGTTTGCGCTCGTCGGCGGCGTGTGGCTCATGTGGGCGCTGGACTATCAGCTCAGCGTCGCTGTGGTGATCGGATTCATCGCGCTGGCTGGCGTCGCGGCAGAGACCGGCGTCGTGATGCTGCTGTACCTCGACCAAGCCTACCTGAATGCAAAGAACCGTGACGAGCTTCGTTCACGCGCCGACGTTGACGCCGCCGTGGAGCAGGGCGCGGTCGAACGCGTGCGGCCGAAGATGATGACGGTGACGGCCATCATGGCGGGTCTCATTCCGATTCTATGGAGCCAGGGCACCGGAGCCGACGTGATGAAACGCATCGCGGCTCCGATGGTGGGCGGGATGCTGACATCGACGCTCCTCACGCTCGTGGTGATCCCCGCGATCTACTCGCTGTGGAAGGAGCGAGCGCTTGCGCTCCATGCACGCGGGCTGCGTCGGGATGGGGCACAGATGCCCGATGACCGCGTTGATCAGGCGCCGGGTGGTCAGGACCTCGCCGATGCCCGCGCGTGATCGGAGGCGCATTACCGCGCCGGCCATGTGGACGAGGTTGCCGCCGTGGCGCTGGCTGTCGTGGCTCGTGCTTACGCTCGTGACGTTGTGCCTCAACTTCCTCTGGGAAATGCTCCAGGCGCCGATGTACGAGGGCATGATGACCGCGCCGCGGTGGATTGCCGTTCGCTCGTGCGGCGTGGCGAGCATCGGTGATGCGGTACTGACGCTGCTCGCCTACGGCAGCGTCGCGGCGTGGGTGCGGGACGGCGAGTGGCTCGATACACCGCGGGGCGGGCGCGTCGCCGCGTTTCTCGTGATCGGGCTCGGGCTGACGATCGTGCTGGAGGGTCTCAACGTCTACGTATGGCAGCGGTGGGCGTACGCCCAGGCCATGCCGCAAGTGTTCGGCATCGGCGCGACGCCGCTCGCGCAGTGGCTCGTGGTGCCGCCCGTCAGTTTGTGGCTCGCGCGTATTCTTCTAAGGTCTTCCAGACGTCACGTGCCTCAGGGACCCCAGAACTCGCATTGAGACTGGTCCCAGGCTTGGAAGACGAACACATGACCTCATCGTGCCCAAGACACGTGATGCCCAGATGATACTCAGTCGCAGCAGCCCTGGCCGCAGCACGGCCCACACTCACCGCCCGTGCACGTGCATCCGGGGCTGTCGCAGCAGCACGGGTCCGACATCGTGATGAATCCGGTCATTGGCGTCTCTCTTCAAAAGGTCGCGCCTCAGGTGCGTGTCGGATGACCAGCGCGGTCCCCGACCCCCTGCAGCGTGTGTATGTTACAGCTTGTAGCGACTACAAGGTCAACCCCCTTCGGAAATAACAGGTGCATCGGAAGCGTACGGACGTCGGCGAGAACGTGGCGGCCGTAACCTTGACCATTGGCCAGCTTGCGGCGCGTGCCGGAGTGACGCCCGAGGCGATTCGCTACTACGAGCATGAGTGCGTGATCCCGCTGGCCGCCCGCCGGGGGGCTGGGCACTACCGGCGGTATGGCGCGGCCGATATCGAGCGGCTGCTCTTCGTGCGTCGGGCGCGCGACCTCGGATTCAGTCTCGAGGAAGTGCGCGAGCTCCTCGCGCTCGCGGCCGGGGATCCGAATCGACCCTGCGGTGACGTGAATCGCATCGCTCACGGACACTTGGCGCAAGTCGAAGTCAAACTTGCCCAGCTCCGCGCTCTAAGCAGGGAGCTCAATCGCTTGATCGAGGCATGCGATCGCGACGTCACCCTCGCCGACTGCAGTCTCCTCAGTGCCCTGAGCAGCGGTGGAGGCTAGCCGGCCGCTCTGGGCCTACGCGTGGGCGGTATGGCGATGCCGTGGCGAGCGTCTCGCTGCGCCCCGAGAGGTGGATCTCACGCGGGCACGGCCGTCGGCTGATACGCCGACAAGGGGAGCCGGAAGCCTGAGGGAGCGACGCTCGTGCCCCGGCACCGTACCGGCCCGTAACGCGACCGTCATCAATCCGTACCGCGGGCCGCGTCGAGAATGGCGGATCGCCGCACCTGCACACGCGCCAGTCCATACGAGCCCAGGACGAGCTCCGCAGCTAGGGCCTGCGCCGAGAGAGTCTCGACCGTCGGAAACAGCGCACACCACAGCCCCATCCACGCGGGGATCCGCATCGCGAGGGATGCGACCGCCGTCGTTGGGAGCCACCCAGCGAGCTGCATCTCCTGCGCCTGCTCTCCCACCATCACCAGGAGGACGACCGTCAGCAAGGCGCCCGTCAGCACTAGCATTTTCCGATACGGCAGTCGCCGATTCGCGACGAATGTGAGGATGGCGACAAGACTTGAGAAGGCGACGCCGATCGCTACCCCATACAACACGGGCCGCCCACCGAGTCGAAGCCGATAGTTCTGAAGGAAGAGCACGACTTCGAATCCCTCACGATATAGCGAGGTGAATCCGAGCAGCCCGAGCCCAACCAGCACCCGTCGTTGTGATGCAGTGGCGTCTTTCGCGCGCCCAAGCAACGTCCGCTTGCGCCGATTGTGCGCGCCGATCCAGCCCGTCCAGTACAGCTTGTGAAAGAACCAGTTCATCACCACGACCAGCACGATCACTGCAACGAGCCCCGTCGCCGCCTGCACATTGAGTGCGGATACGCTCTCCGTCAGGTTGTCGACGACACCCACCGCAACCGCCCACGTGACGAGTGTCGCGAGAAAGCCGATCGCGGCGCCGATGGCGATCGGATGCTGATAGCGCACCGACGTCGCGTCGGACGCATCGGTGGCCGCCGGGCCGCCCGACGCGCGGCTCGCTGTGATCGCGGCGAGGACAAGGATGCACTCCAGCCCCTCGCGGAAGACGAGTACAGCGATGTCGAGCACGCGGGCGGTCGCGCCGGCTTCGGATGCCAGCGGATCCGGAGCGCCGGCTGAGGTCATCCCCTGCCAGACTAAGAGGCCCGCGACACTGACTGCGGCGAGTCCCAGGAGCAACGCGACGCCCACGCGTCGCGACATCCGGGGCGGCGCGCTCATACGGGACACCACGTCAGGCACGTACGCGTGCGATGTGGTCACGTGGCATCACTGGCCCCATCTCGCGTTAACTGATCCGGTCGTTCGTCGGGGGCTCCCCTCGGCGACTCCTCTCGCCACAGGACCCAGGCGAGCAGCACCGCGCCGACGCTGACGCCAATATCGGCAACGTTGAAGGTCGGCCATCGCGCCGTCCCGCTGCCCAGGTCGAGGAAATCCACGACGCCGCGCGCGGACAAGATGCGATTGATGAGATTCCCGACAGCGCCGCCGCCCGCGGCAATGAAGACCCGGCGGGCCACCACTAGCTAGTCATGCAGGGGGATCGTTTTGCGAACCGCACGACACCTAATTCTCGTGGTAAACGCTTCGCTCGTTGTGTGAGCCTACAGCCTCTCGTCGAGTAGAGGGTCAAGGCCCGGCGAGTCTCGCGGGAGTCTTTCCGCGTCAGCCCGGTCGCTCGCGTCTTCGCGAGCAGTGGATGGCGTGACGGCGAGGCGGGTCGCCGGGTTAGATCGGCGAATAGACCGCACACTTGGCGGCGAGCGACCGAAGAGGCTCGTTCAATCCAGGGCAGGGGATCGCGTCCGGCCGGTGTGCGGAGTCTGCGCGGACAGGGACTTGTCGGACATTCGAATCATGAGAGACGAGCGTGCCATGAGAGTAGATCGCGGACAGTCAGTCGCGCGGATGACCGGAATGCTGACCGTCCTCGCCGGATGTTCCGCGACGACGGGACCCGGCGACACGGTCTGTACGGCGATTGCCGTCGCCTCGGTTGTGGTCACCATCCGCGATGCGCAAACCGGCGAGCCGCTGGCGGCGCACGCCGCTGGAGCCATTCGCTCGGGAACGTACGCCGACTCCCTTCGTCCGAGCCGGACCGATGTCACGGGGCGGCTTGTCTCCTTGCAGGGAGGCATCGAGCAGACGGGCGACTTCGTCGTCACGGTGAGGGCGCCGGCATACCAGCTGTGGCAGAGGGCGGACGTCCGCGTGCTGCGAGGCGTGTGTCACGTGATGACGGTTGAGCTCGAGGCGCAGCTTGAACCCCAACCGTAACCCGCACCCTGACGCGAGCGCGGTCACGAGGAGTCGGTCGAGGAAGAGAGATTGCCACTGCCGAGAATCGAGCCGTTCTCGCGCGGCGCGAATGCGAGCCGTTGGCAATTGGCACTATCCGTGGCTTCTCCAGTTCACGGTTATGGCGTCATGTCTGCTGGCGACTCGGCCACTCGTGGGACAAGGTCTGCATCTAGCCGTGAGTGGCGGCATCGCCTTTCAGGCAGGGAACGACACGGTATCGAGCCATGGCCCGACGTTCGCCGCGGCGCTGATCGTGCCCGTGCGGCCCACGGTGGCAGCACGGCTCGAGGCTGCTTGGCACCACTTCAGCAATCCGCTCGCCGGGATCGTTACCGCGCCTTGTCGGCTCGGCGACCCCTGCTTATCCGGCTCGGGCTACGTCACCGACCCTCTGACGATCTCGCGCGTCACAGTCGAGCTCCTGTCGCACGCGAGAGAGTCGGGCCTGCAACTCTATCTTCTGGCCGGCGGCGGGGTGTACCGGGCGGCGCTCGCGAATCGCACCGTCACCTCAACCGGCATCAGTGCCGGCGTGGGGATAGCTGGCCAGCGTGTCTGGTCGGGGTTCAGCGTTGAGGTGCGGTATCATCGCCTGTTCGGCAATCCGCTGTGTAAGGATCTCCTTCCGCTCAATCTGAGCGTCACATTCTAAGGACGGCGAGACGGAGCAAATGACGGATCGATTCTTTTCCGAATGTCCGCATGGTGCGACGGGATCCAAGAGCTGGCGGAGCATCCGCATCGCCATCATCGGCACCGTCAGTGCTGGAGTCTTTTGCCATCTTGCGCACGCACAGGTGACGGCGCGGCTCGGGGTCGCGGCCGGGCTGGCGAGCGCCTCCGCGCAGACGATCGCAGGCACGTCACGCGGCTACAGCGGTGGCGCTCAGCTCTGGTTCGCTGTGGCCGGCGTGCCGTTTGGTCTCCGAGTCGATGCGGGGTTCTACCGGGCGGGAGAGCGACGATTCAGCGCACGCTGTCCTCAGATCGTGAGCGACGTGTGTGGAGAAGAAGGTTTCCGCGATGCGACCGACATGGGGACGGTGAGCATGACCTACATGCCGTGGCGCGCGCGGCTCGCACCCTACCTACTCGCAGGAATCGGCGGATATCGCCTCGCTTCTGCGGAGAGCCACTATTCGCCGTCGTGCCCGGCGCCGCACGGCGCCGCCTGTCTCGACGCGACACGCGTGAACATCTATCGCGACGTCACCACGCAGGTGGGAACCTCCGCCGGCGTCGGACTCGCCAGCCGGGTCGGCCACGTGTCGGTCGAACTCGAGGCGCAGTATCACGCATATGCGCAACGCTACGGGAGGGGGCACATGCTACCGCTGACGTTGGGTCTTCGTTTTTGACGCCGGGAATCGCGTCGCGCGCGACCGAGGGCCGCGGAGCGCCTTGACGGGACTGCCAGAGACGGGAGATGCTCGCGAGTGGCCTCGGTGTCGCCGATCGTTGCCATGTCGCGCGATCGAGGCCTTCTCGTGCGACAGCTTTGCATGCGACGAAATGCCGGAGTACGACAGATTGGACGCGAAACGCTGTTAGCGCTGTCGCGACTGAGGCATCCGATCAGTCAGGTATGGTCAGACGCTGACACGAAGGCCGCCGATCCAGTTCTCAGCCCGCCGAACCTCGCCTGGCAGCGATGACAACTGCGAGAGAATCTCGACTGCGCGCCTGCGGCGATTCGTTCACGTTCTGGCTGACCTTCGATTGACCGACCAGAGCGCATGACGCGGCGGGGCCGGGGACAGCAAATCGGTCCCGAACCATCCGATACTCTAAAGAGTTGTCAATTGAGGCGCATTAACGTCCATATTTTCGTACAGATACAATGCAAAGAAGCGCGTTAATGTTCACGATCGAGGCAGGAGCGGCGGTCGCGACGATTAGCGAGCTGCGAGCCGTGCGCAACAGACCTTCGAAGGCTCGCGTGACCAGCCCGTCGTCGTGCTCATCGATGGACAGCCAGCCGGAGTCGTCGTCAGTATGGAAATGTTTGCCTTGATCCAGGAAGCGCGCGAGAACCGCCGCCTCGCCGGGCTCGGCGCGGCCCGACTTGATCGAATTCAGGCGGGTAAAGACACGCTGCTGGATCACTTGGAATTCTGGGTTGCGGTGAAGGCACGCGTAGCGCGCCACGCGCGGTGACCGTGGCGAAAAGACGCTCCGGTTTGTTAGGGTTTGGTTCCATATCGTGGTTCCCAGTTCTAACGCTTTCCGCGTTCGGTTTGTGATCGCAGCGCGGTCGTGAGACCGCCGGTCCGATGCTTTCACCTCTGGCGCAGCTTGAAATATGACTGAATCTCAGGTATATTTGTGGCCATGACGCTGGGCGAATGCGCGTACGTGCTGAACGTCGAGCCGAAGTGGGTTCAGAACGTTGCCGCCGCCGTCGGGGGCTCGCTGCCGTATACGCTTCCGACCGCGCGACGGCTCGCCCTCGTACGCGCGCTGGCCGCGCCGCTCGGAATGCCGATACCTCGGGCCTGGGTGCTGAGCGCGGAGCTTCTTGAACAGTACGATCGCTCGCGAGGCGGTGGTCCGATCGAGATATCGACGGAGGATGGCACGGTCACGGTCATGGTGGACGTTTATCGCGTGCTCGCCGCCGTGAATGCCGGGCTCTCGCGTCTCCGTGTCGCGTACGCCCCACGGCGGCGCGGCCGGTCGTCGCGCGCGCGGCGCGACGCGATAGCCAGAGCGGCCGAGTACGGCATTGATCTCACCCTGCTCGCGGCGAATCTGCAGCGAACGCCCGTCGCGCGGTTGCGGCAACTCGACGCGATGATCGACTTCCGTCGGCGCGTCCGGCGCGCACCCGCGAGCGTGCCGCGGCGAGCGCCCGCGGGCCCATCCGGCGCCGCCTCGTAGGCTGCCCGCGTGTTCGAGCAAATCATCACTGCGCTCGTGGCCGCCGGCGTCCGCTTTGTGGTGGTCGGCGGGGTTGCCGCGACGGTGCAGGGGTCGGCGCGTTTGACGAACGATCTCGATCTCTGCTACGACGCTGCACCTGACAATGTCACCGCGCTCGTTCGACTCCTGCACACGTGGCACGCGTACTTACGCGGTGTGGAGCGCGGCCTGCCATTCGTCCTCGATGAGCGTGCGCTCCGCGCGATGCCGCTCATGACGCTCACGACTGAGGTCGGCGACATCGATCTGCTGGACAGCGTGCTTGGCGTGGGAACCTATGCCGACGCCTTCACGCGCTCAGAATCGGTTGCCATCGGCGCGATCGAGTTCCGGGCGCTCACGTTACAGGCGCTGATTGCGTCCAAGCGCGCCACAGGCCGCGCCAAGGACCTTGAGCACCTCATCGAGCTCGAAGCCTTGCTCGCGATGCGGCGCAAAGAGGGCAGAGCGCGCTGACGCGACCCGGTCTTGGCAGAATACGCCGGTCACTCTCCCATGCCGATCTTGCCGCTCCGGCCATTGCTTGATCGCGTCGGCATGCGTGGCGTCGAGCTGGTGAAGTCGAACCGCACGTGGCACGTCACGCGCGAACTGCCACCCCCCCGCGATGATGCGGCTTGCGCACTGAGTGACGGCACGCCCGCCTCACCAAGAACCGCCGGCCTGTGCGACGCTGGCGTGATGGTTCCAGTTTGGAACCAGTTGTCATCCAATTCGATCCAACTGGGCCCACATTGGGAACCGATCGGATGCTGCTATCCGCGTTAGTTGCCAACAACTTCCGACTTTAATGCATCATCGGCACCTGAATGGGGTTCAGGGGGTCGCGGGTTCGAATCCCGCCGTCCCGATTGGCAAATCGTTGCAAGACAACGGAGTACAAAACGTCAGCCCCCGAGGGATTTCGTCCGCTCGGGGGCTGGTGTATGTAATGGTGTATGTAGAACGACAGAATAGCTTCTAATCATGAGCCTGATCTATCGCGCGTCGGACGCCGCATCGCTGCCAAGATCGCGCGAGCTGGTTCGAAGCCCGGACGCGTTTGAGGGAGCGCTGGACGAACTCGTGGAGCGCTACGTCCTGCCGAACCTGCCTACTGCCGAAGCGGTGCGTCGCTTCCACCACTCGCTCAGTCAGTATGTGCGGAGCGACGATCCCCTCTTCTTCGTCCGCGCCGCTGCGAAGACCGAGAGACGCCGCGAATACACGACAGCAGCCGGGTCGCGCTTCAAAGCCACCGACAATGCTCCCGCGTGGTGGGTTCACGCGGCACTCGTGCAAGAGCATCAGATCGCGGACGAAGCGTTCTCTGCCGTCATCGCGAGCATGCCGGCGCATCTTTTCGAAGTCGCAGCGAATTCGGCACCGACCGCCAATGCGGCCGGATGGCACGTCGCGCACGTCTTCCCGGTTAAGGACGGCGACACGGAGCATCTCGCGTGGCCGCGGCGCGACCTGATCCGACGCTTCGTCAGAAATATCCATCCCTGTAACTACTTCCTGGTGCCGAAGGCCGAGTGGCGGCGATGGGGAGGTGATTCGCGAGTCATCGGCTTCTTTGCGGCGCTATATGCCGAGCGTTACGCCGACGTCTGGCAGGCGTGATTCGCACGCCGTGTTCAGCGGCGACGATGAAGGCGCGGCGGACGAGTGATTGCCAGCCGGGCGGACTCGCGGCCAGTCCGCGCTCGACGGAGTAGCCGTCCGGGTCGAACGCATCCCACCCTCGCATCCCGATCTCCCACCGCTATTAGTAGATGGGAACACCCTGGGATGCGCGTGCTGGGAGACGAATTCCCCATGGCCGCCCGCGTCCGAGCCAGGCAAAAGACTCTCGCGCTCGACGCGCTTCTTTGGCGACGACGCCTATGTCACGAATTCATGCGCGAAGGACGCACTGCTCCAATCTCGAATGCTACCCGCGCACGTAGATGGAGCGAATATTAGGTGTCCGACGCTCGGCAGTTCGGAAAGCGTTCGGAAACGTGTCCGACGCTCGGACAACCGTGAGCGCGTGAGCAACCGCCCGGTATCTGTTGTCCATAGCGGCCGTCAGACAGGCAAATGGAGCGCTATGAAAGTTCGGCGCGCGACGATAGGCGATGCACAGACTCTTGCTGCGCTGCTCGCCCAGTACCTACGCGAGGGATATCCTGGCCACGTCGGTAGCACGGCCGAGCAGCTCCGACAAGACGTGCTGGGCGATCATCCGCGCCACCACGCGCTATTGATCGAGCGCGGAGGGATCGCGATCGGTTTTGTCGCATGGGACGCGGTGTACGATCTGCATTGGGCGCTCGGCGGTGCGCAGATCGCGGACCTCTATGTTGCCCCGGCGCAGCGCGGTCTGGGCGTCGCACTCGCGCTCCTCGCTCGCGTGGCCGCCGAGGTTCGTGCGCAGGGCGGCGCCTTTCTTCGGGGTGGCGCGTACGACCGGGAGAGCACCCGCCGGTTCTTCGCCCGGGTCGCCGTGGTCGCACCGTTTG